>NZ_JTLI01000035.1 GCF_000799075.1 Cetobacterium sp. ZOR0034 | reverse complement strand
TGGCTGGGGTGGCTGGATTCGAACCAACGCATGACGGAGTCAAAGTCCGTTGCCTTACCGCTTGGCGACACCCCAACATCGCTAAAATAATATCATTTTTTTTTTAACTTGTCAATGATTTTTTTATTCTTCTACAATTTCTTCTACTACTACTGATACTGGCTCTTGCGACATAACCTCTTTATACTTAGCTATAACAGAGTCTGTTATATCCTTTCTAAGTTCTGGTGTAATTGGATGAGCTATATCCTTATATTCACCATCAGGCATTTTTCTCGAAGGCATAGCAACAAACATTCCTTTTTGACCATCAATTACTTTTAATCCATGAATTACAAAGCACTCTTCAAAAGTAACATCTGCATAAGCTTTTAACTTAAGTTCGTTTTCATTTTTTACTGTTCTCAATCTTACATCTGTAATTTTCATTCTAAATGCACCTTCCTTACGTTTTAGTAGTTTTATTTAAAATTGCAGAGAAAGACCTCGCAATCATTAAATCTGTATTTTATGTTACTAAATCTTTGATCAATATCCTTTATCAAAAATGCGTAATAAGCGCTTCCGCTTCCTGACATAAAAAAGTTTAAATCTTCTACTTCTAACAATCTCTTTTTAAAATCTTTTAGGTTTTTATCAGATTTTAAAAGTGCTTCTTCTAAATTATTTTCTATATTTTCTTCAATTAATTCCAATTTATTATTTTTTAAACCTTCTACTATTAAATCTATATTTGCTACTTTAAGAGTTCGAAGATTCTTTAGCTGCTTATATGCTTCTATTGTAGAAACACCAAACGGAGGTTTTATAATAACTAAAGATGTTTTCAAATTATTCTCTATCTTCAGTAATTGCTCTCCTATCCCTCCAACTCTTGAAGGGATATTCGATATAAAAAATGGAATATCAGCTCCTATTTCCTTTCCCAATTCGATTAATTCATTTAAATCTAAAGGGTTTTTATGATAGTTATTTAAAAAATTTAAAAACGTTGCTCCGTTAGAACTACCACCACCTAAACCTGCTTGATGTGGAATATGTTTTTCTAGATAAACCTCTATTCCTAAAGGAGATAGCTTAGTTTTCTCATAAAATTTTTTATATATTTTATAAAGAATATTACTTTCATCAACAGGAATATCCTTTTTATTTGTTTTTATTTTTAATTTATCAAGTTCATCAATTACTTTCACTCTTAACTTATCAGACAAAGTTATTGGTAACATAGTCATATCTAAAAGATGATATCCATTTTCTAATTTACCTACTATATTTAATCCAATATTTATTTTAGCATTCGATTCAAGTTCATACACTTGCATTAAAATATATCCTCCTCACCATCTAAATCAATAACAATTCCTTTGCTATCTAAAACTTGAACCAATTCCGATGTTTTACTTTTTGAAACATTTCCTTCTGGAACTTCTAAAATTCTAAATTTAAAATATCTATTATAGTATTCTAATTCTAATTCCATTCCAACTTTTACTTCTGTACTAGCTTTAGCTACTTTTCCATTCAACTTAGCTTTTCCACCATCAACAACTATTTTTGCTACTGGTCTTCTCTTTATTATTCTACTCACTTTTAAAAACTTATCTAATCTCATTACTATACCATCCTTTTACCGTAATATTATATATACCCTATTTTTTTCATATGTCAAGAGCTTAAAAAGATATTTTTATTTTTTAGCCTCTTCCCAAATCCTATCCATCTCTTCTAAAGTAGCATTTTCCAAATCACAATTTTCTTCAACGTATCTAAATCGTTTTTCAAACTTAGCTGATGCTGCATTCAAACATGTCTCTGGATTCACTCCTAAATGTCTTGATAAATTTACTAAAGCAAAGAATAAATCTCCTAGTTCCTCCTGTGCTTTCTCTTTATTTCCAACCATTATCTCGTCTCTCAATTCATCGATCTCTTCTTCAACCTTATCTATTACACCATGAACTTCTGGCCAATCAAATCCAACTTTCGAAGCTTTTTTTTGCAATTTTTCAGCTTTTAATAAAGCTGGTAATCCCTTTGGAACTCCATCTAAAATTGATTTTCTATCTTTGTGCTCTTTTTCTTCCTTTTTTATCTTTTCCCAATTTACTAAAACCTCATCAGATGTTTTAATATCACTTAATTCACCAAAAACATGTGGATGCCTTCTTATCATTTTTTCTGAAATAGCTTGAACCACATCCTCTATTGAGAACTCACCTTTTTCATCGCAGATATTTGATTGAAAAACTACCTGAAGTAAAAGATCTCCTAATTCTCCCATCAGCTTATCTCCACCCTCGTCCATAGCTTCTAAAACTTCATATGTTTCTTCTAAAAGATGGGGCTTTAAACTTTCCAAAGTTTGTTCTCTATCCCAAGGACATCCATCTGGTGCCCTCAATTTTTTTATAATTTCAACTAACTCATCAAATTTTTGCATTTTACTCTTCATCTCCTCTATACCAGTATAAAAACTCTAAAATATCTTTATTTGAATAAAGACCACCATCCTTTTGAGAATAACGAGCTTCTTTCTCTTCAATAAGTTTCATCAATTTCTCAAAGTTTACAAAATTATTATCAAATTTATAGAAAACCTCATTATCATTTTTTTGAATCTCTTTTATTTTCAACTCTTTGGCTAGTAATTTTATTTCTAAATATTTTAATAAGTTTAGAACCTCTTCTGGTTCATCACCAAATCTATCTTTTAATTCTAATTTTATTTCTTTTAAATCATCTAGATTTCTAATGTCAACTAATCTTCTATAAATAACTAATCTTTCATCACCTTCGATATAATCTTTAGGAAGATACGATTCCTCATTTAAATTTATTTTTGTTTCAAATTCCTCTTGATAATCACCTTTCACACGAGATATTTCCTCTTGCAATAACTTAGTATATAGATTATATCCGAAAGTTTCTAGTGCACCATGTTGTTTATCACCTAAAATTTCTCCTGCTCCCCTAATTCTCATATCTTCTAAAGAAAGTTTAAATCCACCTCCAAATTCACCAATTTCCTTTAAACTCTCTTTTCTTTCAGAAGCTTTCTTTCCCATCTTTTTATCTTTATCTATAATCAAATAACAATAACCTTTTCTCTTTCCTCTACCTACACGCCCTCTCAGTTGATAGACCTGCGATAATCCTAATTTATCAATTCCTTCAATCAATATAGTATTAGCATTTTCTATATCAATTCCATTTTCTATAATAGTCGTACTTAAAAGAATATCTATGTCTCCATCTTGAAATTTTCTAAGTCTTTCTTTTATATTTTTGGGAGACATCTTTCCGTGAATATAATCTATTGTTACAAACTTAGGAAGTATTTTCTTTAAATCATTCAATTTATCTTCTATTCTTTTCACACGATTAAATATATAGAAAACTTGCCCTTCACGAGCAATCTCTTTCATTATAGATTCTCTGATATCTTTTTTATTATCATTTATAAAAGTTGTTTCTACAGGGACTCTGCCTTCTGGTGCAGTTTCAATTACCGATATATCTCTAATACCCAATAAGGCATAATTCAACGTTCTTGGAATTGGAGTAGCTGTTAACGTCAACATATCTACATTTGTTTTCATTTTTTTTAATCTCTCTTTATCTTTAACTCCAAATTTTTGCTCTTCGTCAACTATTACTAAGCCTAAATTTTTAAATTTTAAATCTCCAGATAAAACTCTGTGAGTTCCAATCACAATATCAATACTTCCTGATTCTAATCTTTTTAGTATCTCCTTTTGTTCTTTATCTCCACTTAATCTACTTAAAAGTTCAAGAGTAATCGGATAATCTTTATATCGCTCCACAAATCTTTCATAATGTTGCTGAGCTAGAACTGTTGTTGGTGCTACAATCAAAACCTGTTTTCCATCCATAACACATTTAAAAGCTGCTCTAATAGCTACCTCTGTCTTACCATAACCTACATCTCCACATACAATTCTATCCATCACTCTAGAAGATTCCATATCTCTTTTTACATCTTCTATTGCATTTTTTTGATCTTTTGTTTCTATATAGGGGAACTTTTCTTCAAATTCCTCTTGCCAAACTGTATCTGCTGAAAATTTATAACCTGTATTTAAAGCTCTTCTTGCTTGAATCTCAACAATTTCTTTTGCAAATTTAAGCATATCCTCTTCTAATTTTTCTCTTCGTCTTTTAAATCCTCTTCTTCCTAAATTATAAAGTTCTGGTGTTTTTCCTGGATTTACTAAAAATCTTTCTATTTTATTTAGTCCTTCAATTGGGACAAACAATTTATCCTCATCTGCATATCTTATGGCTAAGTGATCTTTTCCATTTATCTCTTGAATTCCTAAGTAAAGACCTACACCATAGTTTTCATGAATTATATAATCGCCTTCTCGAATTTGAGATATATTTTCATATTTTATACCATCTTTTTTATTTTGAACTTTAACTCTTTCTGTATCTCCTTCACTTTTTAAAACATCTATCTTTATGCATCTGTTTTGAATTTTTTCATATAAACTTCTTAACTCATCTTCATTATCTCTTTCTCGAATAATTAGTTCTTCTAATTTATATTTTATAATCTCATTATTTTCTAAAAACATCTCAACTTCATTATCTTTTTTAAAATTATTCAAAATTTCTAAAAAATTTAATTTTTCAAAATTATTTTTGTTTATATACATATTTATATTTGATATCTTCTCAAAACTTTTTTGATCTAAAATTGAGAAATGTGTTATTCTATCTATTTCATCTCCAAAAAATTCTAATCTTACTGGATTTTCACCATTTAAAGGAAAAATATCAATAATATCTCCCCTAACAGAAAATTCCAATCTCTTTTGAACCAAATAATTTTTTTGATATCCATTCTTTTCTAAAGTATCTATCAGGTCTTTTCTACTTAACCCTACACCTAATTTTAAGTTTAAGACATTAGTATTTAAAGAATATTTTTTTATCAATCCTTCCAATGACATTAAAATTATAATTTTTTCTTTTTTAGCCATTTTTTCTAACAATTCGTAATTAACTCTATAGTATTCATTTTCATCTTGTAAATCTGAAAGTTTTACTATATTTTTTTCATGGTCTTTTATATTATCAAAATAGATGTCTATATTTTTATTAGATGAACCTATATAAACAACACTATTTTTTTTATCTATTAAAAATTGAGAAATATCTTTTCTAAACATAAATTCCTCCCACTTTCCTTCTATTACTTTATTATACATTATTTATTATAAATTAAAAGAAAAAGAGATCAGACGACTCTGACCTCTTTTATGTATGTAAATTAAATTAACTAAGAGCTTGATTATGCAAAGAATCCAAATATCATCGAACCTAGGATAAGCATCATTGCTCCTCCTACTCTTGATGAAATTTGTGCGAAAGATATTAGTTCCATTCTATCAGCAGCTCCTAAAACCGCGATATCTCCAGATCCACCTCTATTAGCCATACAAAGTCCTGCTGTAATAGCTGCTTCTACTGGGTAGAACTTCATTTTTTTAGACATTAACATTATAAATAAAACTGCTCCTAAAACAATTGCCATTGCTATTGCAACGTTAGCTATTGATAAAGAGTTTATAATTTCTCTTACATCTGTTCCAAATCCTACTGCACCCATAAGTATCCAAATTGTGTACTTAGAGAAGAATGTTTGTACATTCTTTGCTCCAGCTTTTAAAGGTGCTGGAACTACATCTAAAACATTTAAAATGATTGAGTATATTACTAGGAATGCTAATCTGTGCATTTCAAACGGTAAGTTTAAAGATGACCAGATAACCCCAGAAATATGTGAGAATATGAATAATACTCCTGTAAATACTAGTGCAGCGGCAAATTCTTTTTGTCCAACTTCTACTTTCGGACCAGCTTCCTCTTTTATAGCTTCTTTCGAATCATCTAGTATTAAATTACCAAAACCAGTTAATGATGGATGTTTCTTTCCAATCTCTTTTAATAAAGCACCTGTAAATATAGCAATAACGTTAGCTATTGTTAATATTGAGATTGCAAAAGCAAACCAATCTTTTGGATTTCCACCTGTTTTTTGAGCCCACATCTCAGACATAGGTATTGCTCCTGCTCCAGTTCCTCCACCCATTATAGGTAATACATAATTCATTAAGATATCTAAAGGTTCTTTTCCAAATAGGAATCCTACTAAAATACCACCAACACTTGCTCCTAATACTCCGATTAAAATTAACGGAATATATCCTGCTATTGATTGAAGTAATGTTTTTCTGTTTACAGTTAAAACAGATCCTACTATCAGAGCTGGTATAAATAACTCTAAGAAGTTAACCGGTTGCTCACCATAGAAAACATCAATTGATTTTAAAACTTTAGCTGGAATCATATTATAAGTTCCCATAACTGCAGAAGTAAAGAATACTAAAACTGTCCCTCCACCGATATAGTCATTCCAAATTGGAATTCTGTCTCCAATCTCACCAAATAAAATACCAAATACTGCTAAAATTGTGAAAACTGTTAAAAAGTTTCCTCTTAAAAAAGCAGCTTCCTTTCCACCGAAAGGTACATAAACTACTAACGCCACTACTGCCAATAGTGCCAAGAACATTTGAACTGATAATCCACTCCACTTTGTCTGTTTTGGGTCAAACAGTTCTTTGAAATTTTTTTGTGCCATGTTTTTCTCCCCTTATTTCATTATTATATATGTTAATTGAAATTTATTTTATACCCTACTATCTTTTTATTTTTCTAACAACGTCAATTATACTTCCATCTCTATACTCAACAACTGCTACAACTTGATCTTCAAACTCAATCTCTTTTGGTTCTCCAACGATATAGTTTGCTAGCTCTCTTAACTTCTCCATAGTTACTAGTTCAATTCCTGCTTTCTCGAATCTCTCTAATAAATCTGTTCTAGTTGGATTTACAACCACTCCGTAGTCTGTTACAACCACATCTACTGTACTTCCTGGAGTTACTACAGTTGTTACTTTATCAATTATTGTAGGAATTCTTCCTCTTGTTAATGGAGCTACTATTATTGATACATTTGCTGCTGCTGCTGTATCTGAGTGTCCCCCTGAAGCTTCTCTGATTACTCCGTCAGAACCAGAGATTACATTAACGTTGAAATCTTTATCTACTTCTAGAGCACTTAAAATTACAAAGTCTAACTTATTTACAGCTGGTGATGCATTAAATGGATTTGCATAGAAATCTGCACTTACTTCTACATGTTTTTCATTTCTTCCAATCGATTCAACTGCTGCTAAGTCAAAGCATTGTGTATCATAAAGTTGTCCCATTAGACCTTCTTCTAATAAGTCAACAAAGGCTTTTGTAATTCCACCTAATCCAAAGCTACACTTTATATTCTTTTTTATTAATTCTTCTCTTATAAATCTTGTAACTGCTAATGAGGCTCCTCCTGAACCTGTTTGCATAGAGAATCCATCGTTAAAATATCCTGATGCCAACATTACATCTAAAACTTTTTTAGCCATCAATAACTCTTTTGGATTTGATGTAAATCTTGTTGCTCCAGACATAATTCCATTTGGATCTCCAATCTCATCAACTACAACTACGTAGTCAACTTGAGTTTGAGGAATACTCATTGGACTATTTGGATAATCAACTAAAGTATCAGTTATTATAACTACTTTATCTGCATGTGCAGCATCTACTTTTGCATAACCTAAAGATCCACATAGTGATTTTCCTTTAACTCCATTTGCATTTCCCATACAGTCTGCTGATGATGCACCTAAGAATGCAACGTCTATCTTTATATCTCCCTCTACGATAGCTCTTGCTCTTCCACCGTGAGATCTTATAACTGCTGGATAGTCTCCTAACATTCCATCCGATATCTCTTTTGCTAGGTCACCTCTTAATCCACTCGAACCTAATCTATTTACTACTCCAGCTTTAATATGTTTTACAATACCTTCATGAGCTTTTGTGAACGAACTTGCTTCAACTCTAAGATTTTTGAATCCCATCTCAGCTAATTTATCTAAAACCATCGGTAAAACTTTATCTCCATTTCTAAAATGGTGGTGGAAAGAGATTGTCATTCCATCTTTCAATCCTGATTTTTTTATAGCTTCCTCTAATGAATCTACAACTTTAGTTCTTTTTACAGTTCCCTTTAAGCTTTCTGCATCTTCATTGATCGACCCTTCAGGTTGATAAGCAAATGGAGAGTTATATGCTTTTCTTTCCTCATAACCTTTTATTGTTTTTAAAAGGCTTTCATCAACTCTTTTATTTATCATATTACTCGTCTCCTCCTAATCTTACCCCAGCTGCTTTAGCTAGTCTTAAAACATGTTCAGCTCTTTCAATTATTGGTTTATCTACCATTTTCCCATCTACAGTAAATACTCCTTTATTTTGCTCTAAAGCTTCTCTTGTTGCATCTACAATTTTTTTAGCTTTCTTTATTTCAAGTTCTGAAGGTGTATATACTTTATGTAATAACTCTATTTGTCTTGGATGAATCAGTGATTTTCCAGAGAATCCCATTTGTTTTATCATTGTAGCTTCTCTTGTAAATCCTTCGTCATTATTTACATCTGCATAAACTGAATCTAAGGCATCTATTCCTGCTGCTCTAGCTGCCATTACGATCAGTCCTCTTCCTGTAAATAACTCTACACCTTCTGGAGATCTATTAGTTTTTAAGTTAGTAACATAGTCCTCTCCACCGATAGCCATTCCAACTAATCTGCTTGAAGAAGTTGCTATTTGGTAAGCATTTAAAGCTCCTAATGGACTTTCAATTGCAACCATTAACTTTGTTGTTCCAACAGGAATTCCCGCTTCTTTTTCGATTCTTTCCACATGTGCTTCAACATCTAAAACATCTTTTGGTGTATCTGTTTTAGGGATTCTTATTATATCCGGTTGAGCTCTTACAATAAACTCTAAATCTTCTACTCCAAATTCAGTGTCTAATGCATTTATTCTTACAACTGTCTCAATATTTAAACTTTTGTATATTGGTCTCATCTTTTGTAACATGTTGTAAACTAGGAATCTAGCTGAGTCTTTCTCTGTTATAGCAATTGCATCCTCTAGGTCAAACATTATTGAATCTGGTCTATAAATATGTACATCTTTTATTACTCCTGGATTATTTCCCGGAATAAAAAGCATCGAACGTCTTAATTTCATTTTTTCCTCCTACTACCAAGTGAATTTTTGTTGAGCTGCTCTTGTAACAACTGTTTGGATTCTGCTTTTGATTACAGGCTCAATAGCCCCTTTATCATTTACTAATACTTTTGCTGAAGTAACCCCTAACTCTTCTAAAGATTCTAAAATTACTCTTCTAACATCATCTCCATATTGCCCCATTACAACGCTTTCAATTTCTAATTCAATTCCTGTAGCATTTGGCTCGATTATTACATACATATCACTCGATTCAAGAGTTCCTGCCACTGCTTTTACTTTGATCTCCATTTCCTGGCCTCCAATTTTTTTAATTATTTAAACATAGCTAGTAACACACCTGCTGCTACTGCTGACCCTATAACTCCTGCTACGTTAGGTCCCATTGCATGCATCAGTAAGAAGTTACTTGGATTTTCCTCTTGTCCTACTTTTTGAACTACTCTTGCCGCCATAGGTACAGCACTTACTCCTGCTGCTCCTATCATCGGATTGATTGTACCTTTGCTAAGTTTACACATAACTTTTCCAAAGATTACTCCTCCTGCAGTTCCAAATGCAAACGCGAAAAGTCCTAATACTATTATCTTTATTGTTGCTAAATTTAAAAATGCTTCTGCATTTGTTGTCGCTCCAACTGTCAATCCAATAAATATTGTGATTACATACATTAAAGCTCCCTTTATATGCTCTACTAAGTTAGGAACTAATCCACTTTCCTTAGCTAAGTTTCCAAACATTAGCATTCCTACTAAAGGTATTGCTGATGGAATTATTAATGTTACTACTATTGTTACTACTATTGGGAATAAGATTTTCTCTCTTTTACTTACAGTTCTAAGTTGAGTCATTTTTATCTGTCTTTCCTCTTTCGTTGTAAATAATCTAATAATAGGTGGTTGAATTACTGGTACTAGTGCCATGTATGAATATGCTGCTACCGCTATTGGTCCTAACATATGTGGTGCTAACTTTGATGTTAAATAGATAGCTGTTGGTCCATCTGCTCCACCTATAATTCCGATAGATGCTGCTTCGTTTCCAGTCATTCCCATTGCAACTGCACCTACGAACGCTCCAAATATACCTAATTGTGCCGCTGCTCCAAGAAGTAAACTCTTAGGATTAGCAATTAATGGACCGAAGTCTGTACTTGCTCCTATCGCTAAGAAGATTAGAGGAGGATAAACTCCATACTTTACTCCTGCATATAAAATATTTAAAAGTCCATTTTTATCCATTATTCCTTCACTCACTGGTGCTGGTAAATTTACCAATAACATTCCAAAAGCTATTGGAAGTAATAGATAAGGTTCATACTGCTTTTTTATTGCTAAAAACAATAGGAATAACGCAACTAAAATCATAATACCTTGATTCATAGTCATCATTGCAATTCCTGTTGTTGAAAATAGATTACTTAAAAACTCCATTTTAACTCCTTTCGACTTTATTATTTTGATTAAGCTATTGTTACTACTACTGTTCCACCGTCTACTGTGTCACCTTTATTTACAGTTATTGATTGAACAACTCCATTTACTGGTGAAACAATTGGATTTTCCATTTTCATAGCTTCTAATACTAATAAAGTATCTCCAGCTTTTACGTTTGCTCCTACAGTTACATCTACAGATACAACTAAACCTTGCATAGGTGCCTCAACTTTTGTACCATTTCCTGCTGGTACTGATGCCACTGCAGCTGGTGCTGGCGTTGAAGATGTTGGTGCTGATATTGTTCCGTTAACCTCTGTTACTGATTCTACTTCTACCTCGTATACTTTTTCTCCAATTTTAACTTTATATACTTTTATCATTTTTATTACACTCCTATTAGTTTAATTCTTTTATTCCTACAACTCTTATATTGGCATCCTTATCTTCTCCAGCTGCCTCTATACATGCTACCATCATAGCTACTCTCATCTCTTCGCTTGTTATCTTTGATGGATCAAACTTTTCTCTTTCTACCTTTGCTGGTGTTACTGCTGGTGTAGCTTTTTTTACCTCTACCGCTTTCTCTGCTGGAATATATTTAAACAGTGAAAGAACGAAAGCTAATATTGCTAATATTGTAAATACAACAAGCATACTTATTAACGTTATTTCAAGAGCTATCATAAGCGTTATTGCGTCTTTAAACATTCTTATAAATCATTCTCCTTTCAACTAAAATACTATATTTATACTTCTATATTCTTTTTCTACTTTTGGTTTATCTCTATTCTCTAAGTAAGGTCTAGCTATTTGTGGGAACATAGCATACATTAGAACATCTTCAGGAGATTTTGCTAAATCGCCAATCTCTCTTTTTATCTCGTCATATTCTGGCTTTAGAAGGTCTGCTGGTCTTCCTGTGAAAACAGCTTCATCTCCAATTATTTTTTTCTTTACCTCTTCTGACATTGGAGCTGGTGATTTTCCATAAAGACCTTTTACATAATCCTTAATCTCTTTTGGTACCATCTTATATCTTTCTCCAGTCAATACATTAAATACCGCTTGAGTTCCAACCATTTGACTAAGTGGCGTAACTAGTGGAGGGAATCCTAAGTCCTCTCTTACTCTTGGAATCTCTTTTAGTACATCTTCATATTTATCAGCAGCTTTTTGCGCTGTAAGTTGAGATACTAAGTTTGATAACATTCCACCAGGTAGTTGATATTCTAAAATGCTTGGCTCAACGAAGTAAGCTTGCATATTTAAAACTTTCTCATCTACATATTTTTTTCTAATTGGTTTGAAGTATTCTGCAATCTCTTTTAAAAGTGTTAAATTTAACTCTGGGTCTCTTTCTCCACCTTCAAAAGTTCTAACCATAGATTCTGTTGCTGGCTGTGCTGTTCCTCCTGCAAAAGTAGATATCCCTGTATCAATAATATCAATTCCAGCATCTACAGCTCTTAGGTATAACATACTTGCTATTCCACTTGTAGCATGAGTATGTAACTCTAAAGGAACATTTAAAACAGACTTTAACTCTTTTACTAGGTTGTATCCTGTTTCAGGAAGAAGTATTCCAGCCATATCTTTTATTACAATTGAGTCTGCTCCCATAGCTTCCATCTCTTTAGCTAACTCTTTATAGTACTCTGTTGTATGAACAGGACTTATTGTATAAGCTATTGAAAGTTGGCAATGTCCTCCATATTTTTTAGTTGCTTCAGCAGCAACTTTTAAGTTTCTTGTATCATTAAGTGCATCGAATATTCTGATTATATCGATACCATTTTCAATTGATTTTTTTACAAACTCTTCAACTATATCATCTGCATAGTGTCTGTATCCTAAAAGGTTTTGACCTCTTAAAAGCATTTGTAGTTTTGTTTTTTTAGCTCTTTTCTTGATTTCTCTAAGTCTTTCCCAAGGGTCTTCATTTAAGAATCTAATACAAGCATCAAAAGTGGCTCCTCCCCAAACTTCTAAAGCATGATATCCAACTTCATCCATCTTCTCAACAATTGGAAGGATTTCAGCAGTTGTCAATCTTGTTGCTATTAGAGATTGGTGTCCATCTCTTAGACAAGTTTCCGTTATTTTAACCTTATTTTTCAAAATATCCTCCTCGGCATTCAGTGTCCCGTATTCTGTATACAATTTTATATTTACAATACAGTATACAACATTTTTCATATTTGTCAAATTATTTTTCTATCTTTAATCCTATAAAAAATATAATTTTAGTACAGTGTGACCTACTTTTCCAAAAAAAAATCAGAATTTCTTCTGATTTTTAACTTTCAACCTGCTTTATTAAAAACTCTTTAGCTTCTAGCAAGTGTTTTCTATTAACTTCAATCGCTTCATGCTTTTTTCCACTTTTTATTAATTCTACTATTTTCATATGATCAGCATGTGCACTTAATCTTCTTTCATTATTCTCAGCAGATATCTTTCTAAACTTTTTTAGATATAAGTTCAAATTATTTATTAGATGAATAACTCTTGGTAAATCAGAAATTGCATATAAAATCTTATTAAATTCTGAGAAATATTTAAATACTTCTAAACATTTAACTTCATCATTTACTATTGCATCTGCCTTATATATATTCTCCTCTAATTTTTTAATATCTTCTAAAGTAACTTTTTCAAATAACTCTTCAAATATAACTGTTTCTAAAGCTATTCTTATTTTAACAACCTCTTCAACATCTTTTTTAGTAGTTTTGGGAACTGTTACTCCACCTTTTTCTCTAGCTTCTACAAGCCCTTCTAACTCTAACATTCTAAGAGCTTCTCTAAGGGGTGTTCTGCTTATATTTAATCTTTCAGCATATTCTTCTTCTACTATCCTGCTCCCTTCTTTTATGTTTCCATTTACAATCTCATCTTTTAAATAATCATATACTTGTTCACGGATTGATTTTTTTTTCTTTATAACCATTATATTCCCCTTCTTTTTAACTCGTCGTAAATCACACTAATTTATCCATTCAATTATACTATTCATATATTTAATACAAAAATAATCTTTAGGCTTTATTATATCACAAATAATTTTTTATTACCTATTTTTTT
This sequence comes from Cetobacterium sp. ZOR0034, assembly GCF_000799075.1. Lineage (NCBI taxonomy): Bacteria > Fusobacteriati > Fusobacteriota > Fusobacteriia > Fusobacteriales > Fusobacteriaceae > Cetobacterium > Cetobacterium sp. ZOR0034. The sequence continues at coordinate 38,977 of NZ_JTLI01000035.1, read as the reverse complement.
CTATGACGACTAGAGGGTATTCCCAGTTCATCTCTATATTTAGCTATTGTTCTTCTTTGAATCATAACACCTCTATTGCAGAGTTCTTTCAATATTTTTTCATCTGATAAAGGATTTTTTTTATTTTCCAAATCTATAATTTCTAATATTTGATTCTTTATATATTGATTTTTTTCATCTAAAACTATATATTTTTTTAGACTCTCGATTCTACTACCACTTTTTAAAAACTTATCCTTTATAGCTCTTGATATTGTTGATTCATGTAAATCTAATTCGTAAGCAATATCTTTTATTTTTAAGGTTTTTAATGGAGCATTTCTTAATATAAAATCTTTTTGATAATTTAAAATATAATTACTTACTTTTAAAAGTGTTTTTTGTCTTTTTTGAATACTTCTTTCTAATGTTAAAGCTAAATTATAGCTTTGTTTATCATCTGTTCTTACTTTAATTTTTGGGATTTCCTCTTCATTTAAAGTTATTATAATCTCATCAGCTATTATATCTAGATTAATATCTGGTATGATGTATTTCGTTTTTTTATTTACATAGTATCCTCTTGCTGGTTTCGGATTCAAGGTTTTTATTACCTCTATGTATCTTTTTAGAGTAGACATATCAATCTCTCTTTCTAAACAGATTTTATTCAAATTTGTATTGGCTATATCTTCTAAATTCTTTTCAAGAATTTCCTCTATTTTTCTTTCTTTTATTCCTCTGTTTAAAAGTTGTATTTTTAAACAATCGATAAGATCAAAAGCTCCTACTCCAATTGGATCTAACTTTCTTAAAATACTTAAGCTCTCTTTAAAAACAACACTTTTATATCCCCCATCTTTTCTTAACTCTTCCAAGGAACCATCTAAATAACCACGTTCATCTAAATTATTTATTAAATATTCTAAAATATTTTTTATCTCTTTTGATAAAGTTAAATAACTAATCTGTTCCTCTAAAAAATCTATTAAACTCTCTTCTGAATCCGATATGTTTTCTAAATAGGTTTCTACTTCAGTAGATTTTGATTTTATCTGCTTTGGATAAACTATCTCAATTCCTGGATATTTCTCCTCTTTTTCTTTCAAAAATTCTTTTAATTCTTTCAAACTCATTTTTAATATATCAATAGATAACTTCATCTCTAGAGATAAAGCTATTTTCAAACTTTGATCTAATCCCAATTTAAAATCCATAACTTCCCCTTTCTTATAAAAATAGGTAGAGCTTATTAAACTCTACCCAACTCCATGCTACTATTTTCAAATGTTTTTAAATTTAAACTCTTTTTCAAAATGTACTCTTATATTTTTATTTTTATATTGAATTGGTTTAAATCTCCATTGATTGAGTGCCTTTTCTACTTCCTCTTTAAATCCAAATTTTTGTTCACCTGATAAAAACTCTATATTTTTTACACTACCGTCAACATCTACAAGAAATTTCACCCTAATTATTCCAATACCTTTATAACCTGATTTTTTAGCTCTAATGGGATATTTAGGATCAACCTCTTTTAATATTTCATACTCTATTCCTTCTAAAGAAATTGCAGTAAATACTCCATCTTCCCCTTGTAAAAATCTATTATTATCTTGAAATTCATTATATTGTACCTCTTTTTTAGGCGATTCTATCTTTTTAACTTTGGCTTTTTCTACCTCTTTTATAACTTTATTTTCTTGTTTTTTTTCTTGTTTTTTTTGTATTATCTTCTCATCGTTTTTTTTAGCTTCACTTTCTATCTCAGATGCAATGTTTTTAGGTTTTGAACTAGCTTCTGTGTTATTACTTATAGCTCTATTATTTCTCACGGATACAACTATATTTTTTTTCTCTTTAAATTTTATCTCTTCCTCTGTAGTGAGAAATAAAAACATACCTACTACTAAAGTATGTAAAACTGCTGATAAAATATAAAATTTATTCATTAAAATTCAGCTCCACTTTATCTATTCCTATATCTTTTAATTTAGCAATAGCTTTAACTACAACTTCATATCTTAAATCTTTATCTGCACTAATTGTTATCTCTTTTACATTCTTAAGTTTCTCAGATAGATTCTCTAACATTATTTCAGTTGAAATTTTATCTACTGAAATATAATATTTTTCATCTTTATCTATAATTAATTCATACTCTAAATTTGAACTCTCTGATATAGCTCCAGATTTTGGAAGCTCCAATTTAAATCCACTATATTTATCAAAAGTTGTAACTAGCATAAAAAATATCAACAATAAAAATACTACATCTATTAGAGGTGTCAAATCTGGAGTAGCTAAACTTCTTTTCTTCGTTCTTCTCTTCATAAATATTACCTCTTTACAATATTTACTATAAATGTTGCTATTTTTTCTACTTCTAAACTCATTTTTTCTATCTTTTTATTAAAAATATTATAAGCTATTATTGATGGGATAGCTATAATTAACCCACCCGCTGTTGTCAATAAAGCCTGTGAAATTCCGCCTGCAATTGCATTAGGATCTCCAGTTCCTGTTACAGCAATTTTTCCAAAAGCCGAAATCATTCCTGTTACAGTTCCTAACAAACCAATCATTGGTGCGGTATAAGCTATTATTCCTAAAATATATGTATTTTTTTCTAAAATATCCATCTCTTCAAGTTCTATCTCTCTCAGCAACTCATCACTATCTTTATAATCTTCCGTTAGGCAATAACGAGTTAAAAATTTAGTTAAAGTTTTTCCAACTACACCTTTCTCTTTTTTTGAAAACTCTATAGCTTCATCATATTTTTTATCTAATAAAAGTTCTTTTATCTCTTTTTTAAACATCAAATCTACCGATGTTTTATTTTTTATAAAACATATTGTTCTCTCTAGTATAATTCCAAGTGAAATCGTTGATAAAAATAATAAAATATATAAAATAGGCCCCCCAGCTTTTAAATCAAATAACATCTAATCTCCTCCGTTTAAAAAATCTATAACTAAAGTATATATTATAGAATTAAAAAGAGCAAGGGATTAGCCTTGCTCTCATAAATTAATTTGCTGTTTTATTTGCTTTTAACATCTCATATCTCATTTTCATTTGCTCTGTTTTCATCTCTGCTTGAATATTAGCTTTATCTTTGTTTATTTTTTCTATGTTTGTAAAGTTTGGAGTCTCTTTTGCCATCTCTTTCATCATCGCTAACTTATTTTCTTGTAATTTTATTCTTCCCTCTTGAAGTTTAGGATTCGTTCTCATTTTCTCTCTCATAGCTAATTTTTCTTCGTTTGTTTGGCATTGATTTGTCATCATTTTTCCACCATTATTTCTCATCATTTCAGAAGACATTTTATGCCCGTTATTTCCTTTTGCCATTGCTACTGTTCCTAACCCTAATGCCATCATCGATACCAATAAAAATTTTTTCATTTCTTATACCTCCTAAGTTTTCTTCGCTTTCGTTTACAAAGATATCTTAACAAACTTTTATGGCTAAAATATGGCAACATTTTTATTTTTTTAGTTCATTATAAATTTTTTCTATTTCATCAAAAACTCTATGTGATGCCCTTAAAATCTCGGTTGAGTCTATTACATATATATCTTTATTTTTAAATGCTTTCGTTTCCTCTATAAGTGGAATAGATTTTACAATGCCATCTATATTTTTAATACTTCTTGTTCCTATTATATAATCTGGATTTTCATTTAAAATATATTCTGAAGATATTATCGCTTTTTTTCCTAATTTTGGCTGAATAACCTCTAATCCTAATATCTCTAAAATTTCTACTGGCAATGATTTTTTATCAAAAGATGTTGGTGGTGAGTTAGAATATAAAACTAAAGCTTTTCCATCTAGTTTTAAATTTTTTTTTATATAGCTCTTTTTTTCTTCTAGCTCAAAAATAAGCTTTCTACTTTCCTCTTCTCTTGCTGTAAGCTTTCCTAAAATAGATATATTATGCAATATATCATCTAAATTTTTATTTATAAATGTTATAGATGGAATATCAAATTTATCGAGCTCACCTTTTACCTCTCCCATTACATTAAAAATTACCAAATCTGGATTAAAAGATAAGATTGTTTCTACTGATGGTTTTGAAATAGGTCCCGCTAAAGCTAAATGCTTTGTCTTTTCTTCTGGCCATATTTTTTTATTATGATTTCCAACTCCTACAATTTTATCCTCAGCATTTATTTTATATAAAATCTCTACTGCACCAAAGTTATATACTAAGATCCGATTGTATTCTTTTAATTTTACTCGCTCTCCCTTATCGCTAACAACCCAATCTCCAACAATCTCTAAAGAAAATACTTTTAACCAACACACAGTAAATAAAAATAAAAATTTTTTCATCTTATTCTCCTTTTTGGTAAAACATAGATTTCATTATCTGCTTCTAATATAACAGGTTTAAAGTTATAAACCTCTTCTAAAATTTTTGACTTTATAACATCTTTTGGCTTTCCTTCAAAAGATATCTCTCCATCTTTTATAAAAATTATCTTATCACAAAATATAGATGCTAAATTTATATCGTGTATTACTATTATTCCAATCAACTTTTTCTGTATTACTCTATCTTTTAAAAGTTCTAAAAATTCTAATGAGTAATTTATGTCTAAAGCTGAAGTAGGTTCATCTAAAAGCAAAACCTCACCCTCCTGAATAAAAGCTCTTCCTAACAAAACTCTTTGAAACTCTCCTCCACTCAATGTTTTTATATCTCGCTCTAAAAAGTCTTCTAATTTTAGAAGATCAACTATCTCTTGAACTAAACTTTCATCTTTTAAATCTAATCCTTTAAAAAAATTTTTTATATGTGGTACTCTTCCTAATTTTAAAGTTTCTAAAACTGTGAAATTGACATCTTGATTTGAACTTTGTGTAATAAAAGCTACTTTTCTTGCGAACTCTCTTCTTGAATACTCATCTGTACTTTTTTTATTTAAGAGTATATCTCCACTAACTCTATTCAAAAATCCCATAATAATTTTTAATAAAGTACTTTTTCCAGAACCATTCGCTCCTAAAATTCCAACTAATTCACCCTCAAAAAATTTATAATCTATATCTTTTAATATCTCTTTTTTACCATAGGAATAGCTTATTTTTTTCAATTCTAAACTCTTCATTTTAAACTCCTTTTCTACTTTTAAATGCTAAGTATATAAAAAATGGTGCCCCAAATATTGCTGTCACTATACCTATTGGTATCTCCATTGTTGAAGATAATCCTCTCGAAACTGTATCACATAACAATAAAAATATTCCTCCATAAAACATTGAGAGTGGAACTAATTTTATATTACTACTTCCAAATATGATTCTCACTAAATGAGGAATTATTAAACCTACAAATCCTATCATTCCTGAAAAAGCTACTGAAAAGCCAACCATAAATGTTGAAATCATCAAAACTTTATATTTAAATTTTTTTATATCAATACCTAAGCTATGTGCTTCTTCATCTGAAAGTAAAATAATATCTAAGTTATATCGATTTAAATAGAAATATATTAATGAAAATATCAAAGGAAATAAAAGTATTCCTATTTTTTTCCAGTCCCCTCCGCCTAAATATCCCATAGTCCACAAAACAACTCTGAAACTATCCTCTCCAACTAAATACATTGCTAAAGAAATCATAGCTCTTAAAAGTGCTGAAAGTGCTATACCTATTATCAAGAGAGTTGATAATTCAACACCTCCTCTTTTTCCATTTGAAAGTTTAAAAATTATCAAAGAGGTTATAAAAGAAAAAATAGATCCAAAAATACCAAAATAACTTTCTGGTAATCCTAATAAAAAGGCTATTACTGCTCCAAAAGTTCCACTTGCTGATATTCCTATTATATATGGATCTGCCATAGGATTTCTAAAAAGTGTTTGAGTAATAGCACCACTACTTCCTAAAAGCATACCTATTATTATAGCCATAATAATTCTTGGAAACCTTAAGGTCCATAAAACTTTGTAATCTAAAGAGTTTCTATCCCCATTTCCCAAAATAAGATTTATAGCTTTTAAAACTTCAATTTTATAATTTCCTATTAAAAGAGAAACACATATTAAAAATAATAAAATAAAACTCGAAACGATAATTATAACTCTATTTTTATATTGCATTTTTTCCTCCAAACTATTTTATCAAAAAATAAATCCCCCAAATTGATTTGGGGGATTTTTTATTAAAATTTTAAATATGTTAATGGATTCTCTATTTTTCCATTTTTTCTTATTTCAAAATGTAAATGTGGTCCACTAACTCTTCCTGTTGCTCCACTTAAAGCTATATGCTGATTCTGAGAAACTTTCTGCCCTTTTTGAACGTCAATTTTGCTTAAATGTGCATATCTTGTTTCGTAACCATCTGAATGTTTTATTATTATTAGTTTTCCATAACCACTAGCTCTTCCTGCAAAACTCACAACACCATCTCTTGCTGAAACAACCTTTGTTCCTGTTTTTGCTCTTAAATCTATTCCGGCATGATTCAATACTTGCTTTAAAACTGGATGTTTCCTTGAACCAAAACTACTTGTTAGACTCATTGCAACTAAAGGATTAGCAAAGCTTCCCATCGGATTTTGTTTAACATATTGCTGCTTAAAGCTATTTAAATATCTTGAAACTTTTGGTTCTCTTAAAAAGATTTTTGCACCTATTAAAAGTCTATCGATATTATTGTCCTCTTTTATTGTTGTTACATCTACCTCAAATCTTTTTGATAAAGCTTCAAATGTATCTCCTTTTTTTACAGAATAAAAAATACCTTGCTCTGTAGGTATATTTATTTTCTTTCCTATTTGAAGTACTCTTAAATTTTTATCAACATTATTTGCATAGATATAATCACTTTTTATTTTATATTCTTTTGAAAGATCAGAGATTGTATCTCCTTTTTTTATTGTATATTCTATATCTTCTAAAACTATTTTCTCTTCTAAATCAATAGTTTCATCAATAGCTATTAACTCTTTATCTTCTTGTTCTTCCCATTCTTTTGAGATTTGATTCTCAAGTTCCTTATCATCTAAAGCTAAAACTTCTTCAGAAATTCTTGGTAGTTCTATTGCCTCAGGAGAGTTTGAAATCTCAAAGTCGGCTTTTTCTTCATTCTCTTTAGAATCAATAGTTACAATCAAATTGCCATTTTGCACTACATCTCCAAGCTCAGGAGTTTCTTTATTTTCTATTGCTATACTTTCCTCTTTAGTCTTAATATTTTTTAATGTAATCTCTCTATAAAAAATTGATGTTACTAAAAAGACTAAAATTCCTAAAAATATCTTTTTTCCTTTTTTCATAATCCACCATTCTTTTCTTTTTATAATTCTATGTAATTTTTTATAGATTTTACCATATTTTTATAAATTAAGTCTAGCTTTTATTTTTTTTGTGTTTTTTTCGAATACTCATACAACTTTTTATATTTTTTTACAAAAAAATAACTATTGGCTTTTGAGTTTTTGGATGTTTAATGACCTCTACCTCTATTCCAAATATCTCATTAATTTTTTCAGAAGTTATAATATTTTCAGGAGTTCCTTCATACTTTATCTCTCCATCTTTCATAGCAAAAATATAATCACAATACCGGCTAGCAATATTTATATCGTGTATTACAGCAACTACAGTTTTATTTAATTTTTTTACTAAATCCATAATCTGATATTGATATCTTATATCTAAATGATTTGTAGGTTCATCCAATAATAAAACTTCGCTCTCCTGAGCTATTGATCTAGCTATTAAAACCCTTTGCATCTCCCCACCAGAAAGAGTTAAAAAACTAGCTTGTTTTAAATGAAGCATTCCTACTTGGTTCAATGCATCATCAATATCTTTTTCATTCGAGTTACTAGCAAATAAAGAGCTTCTATTATATCTTCCCATTTCTACTATCTCTTTAACAGAAAAATCAAAATTTATCTTTTGGTTTTGACTAAGTACTGATAATTTTCTTGATAACTCTTTTACTGAATAATCATTAAGTTCTATATCGTCTAAATATACACTATTTTTTTGTGGGATATAGTTACGGTAAACATTTTTCAATAACGTACTTTTCCCACATCCGTTTTCTCCTATAATTCCTATAAACTCTCTTTTTTTTATTTTTAACCTTATATTTTTCAAAATCTCTTTTTCATCTATTTTAAAGTCTAGGTTTTCTATTTTTATCACAAATCTATCCTCCAAAATTATAACTATTTTTTCTTAACATGCTCATAAAAAATGGTGCACCTAACATTGAAGTAATTACTCCAATAGGAATCTCTTGGGTTTTAAAAACTGCTCTTGTCAATGTATCTGTTCCTAACAAAAATACTGCTCCTAAAAGAATTGCTGACGGTATTAATCTTTTATGATTGCTTCCAACAAAACCTCTACAAATATGAGGTATCACCAATCCAACAAACCCAATTACTCCAGTTGCAGATACTATAAATCCTGTTAAAAAAGTAGACACCATAACTATCAAAAACCTTAATCTTTTTACATCCACACCTAAAGTTTCTGCCAACTCATCTCCAGCTATTAAAATATTTAGTTCTCTATACTTTAGTGAAATAAGTCCTATTGATATTAAAAGAACAATAAAAAGAGTTGTCAAACTATCCCATCTTGCGCCAGCTAAGCTTCCCGATATCCAAAACATAGCTCCTCTCAACTGAGCTTCATTTTTAGCTGTTGTAACTAAAAAAGTAGTAACTCCCGAAAAAAGCGAAGACACGGCTACCCCTATTAATACAAGTTTTGTACTAGAGTATCCTCCATTTCCAGCTAAATAAAAAACTAAAAATGCTGTCAGTGTTCCAAATATAAAAGCCCCTATCCCTGGAGAAAATCCTATTCCTAGTAATCCTCCTAAAACAATTGATATCACAGCTCCAGTACTAGCTCCAGAGGAGATTCCCAAAATATATGGACTTGCCAATGAATTTTTTGTCAATGCTTGCATTAGTATTCCAACTAATGACAATCCGCCACCACTTAAAAGAGATAATATGACTCTTGGAACTCTCAAATTCCACACAATCATCTCTGTCGACTTTTTCCACTCGATAGAAAAAATCTCTCTATTCAAACTTTTGTTTATTATAATCTTCCAAACATGCAATGGTGATAGAGAAACACTTCCTACTGTAACAGCTATAGTTCCTAAAATAAATATTAAAGTCACTGAAATTAATATAAGATTTTTGCTCTGCACTCTCACTTTTGCTCCTCACTCAACCCTTCTGAAATTTTTTCAATTCCTTTACTCACTTTTATTCCCGAAGATAGATAACTTAGAGGTATTCTTATAAATCTATCTTTTTTTACAGCTTCAAGCTCTGATATTGGAGAACGATTTTTTAAGAAATCTATCTTTGACTCATAACTTTTATCTCCATAATCTATAACAATTATTGCTAAGGGATTCTCATCTAATATTTTCTCCCAACTTCCAGTTCCAAAACTAAAGCTACTTTTTCTAAAAATATTTTCAGCTCCAGCTATTTCCATCATTGTATTTCCTATTCCATTTCCTCCAATTACAAATGGTGCTGACTCTTGACTATCATAAGCAAATATTTTAATCTTTTTCTTTCCTAAATTTTTTGATTTCACTTCTTCTATATCTGACTTCATATTTTTTACAACTTGATTTGCATTTTTTTCAAGATTAAATCTTTTTCCAAAATATAAAATATCCTCATAGATATCATCTATATTTGATGTTTTTTGAGATTTTGTAAAAAAAACTTCTACTCCATTTTCTTTTAATTCTTCAATAGTTCCTAGATTTTTAGGTGTTGCTATTGATTGCCATCCTGTTAAAAAAGTTGGATTCAATGAATAAAATAACTCTTTTGTTGGGGCTCCTGCTGCTAAAACAGGAATTTTATTATATTTCTGTTGGAGCTCTGGAAGAATCTCATCATCTAAAAAAGATGTTCCAATCAAATAATCTTCTGCTCCTATAGCCAACAACATCTCAGTTGTAAATTGTGATGTTGATACAACTCTTATAGAATCACTTGAAAAGGTAAGCGTAGTTAGTAATAAAAATAAAAATAATTTTTTCATATTCTTTCTCCTTTGAATAAAAAACGGAAGAGATTATCTCTTCCAAGTTTAATGGCTTGCTTTTCTCCCTCTTGCATATTCAGCTTTTTTTACAAGAATATCTTCAGGTCTTATATTTTCTAACTCTCTAGCCTTTTCAATAAAAATATTTTGAACTCTTTCTATTTCTCCTAATCCTTTTAAGTTTAAAGATACTTCAAACCCATTCTCTTCTAAAGCCTCTTTCCAGTCTTCAGCTATATCATTTTTTGCATGATCTCCAGCAACAAACATAAGAGGCATAAGTGTAACCTTCTCTTTTCCATCTTTCTTTAGCTCTTTAACAACCTTATCTAACCCTGGATATCCCTCCACAGTTCCTACATAAATAGGTTTTTCTAAATCTCTAGCTATATAATCTAACATAGGATATGTTGAGTGTGCTGGATGTTCCGTTCCATGACCTATCATAACGACAGCTTCACTTTTCGATAAATCTCCTATCTCATCTTCTAAAACTTCTAAAAGATGAAAGTAATCTTCTACTGATGTCAAAAGTGGAGTTCCAACTCTTATATCTTCAAATCTATCTGTAAAACTTTCAACTTCTCTTTTTAATGCTTCCATCTCTGTTCCATTTATTATATATGTTGGCTGAAGGATTACATGCTTATATCCCTCCACCAGTAATTTTTCTAAAATTTGAGTTGTATTTAAATTTTCTATTCCTCTTTTAGCTAAAATTCTATTTATTATTCTTGAAGTAAACACTTGATAAAAATCCAATTTTGGAAACTCAGCCTTTATCTTTTTATTTATAACATCTATTGTTTTCTCTCTAGTATCCTCGTGTGTAGTTCCAAAATGAGCAACTACAACCGCTCCTTTTTCTAAGTCCTTATAAAAATCCATCTTCTCTCCTCATATACATTTTTTATAGTAATACAAATTTTTCACCAATAAAAAAACCTCTCTTTTATCAATGAATTTTAAAGAGAAGTCAAATATATCAATATTATGCTTCTCCGTCCTCGCAGAATCTTTAATAATGGCAGGTCTCCTGACTTAGATTCATCCTACTAACAGCCCTTCCCAAAACTTTTCATTTCAGTGGTATTACTGCTTTTGTCCTCTATACAGTGGCGGGACCGTTTGAGATTTACACTCAATTCCCTTTTAATCTATAGAACCATTACTCTTCTTTATATGTAATATTAACACTTTATCGTACAAATTTCAATCAAATTATCTAAAATTTATAACATTATCATCTATTATTTATATTATTTATATCTTAAAGTATTGACTTTTATATATAAAAAAAGTTACTATTAAATTAATAACACACAAAGGAGATAACTCTATGAAAATAACTTCATCTAAATCTTTGTTATATTATTTAAAAAAAGAAAGAAAATTACTACTCTTTTTTCTTTCGATAAGACTAGCAATGACTGCTATAGATATCTACTCTCCTCTTTTAATAAAAAATTTAATTGATGAGGCCTTACCAACTAAAAATATAAATCTACTGCTAAAGTTTTCAATAATTTTAATAGTTTTATATATACTTCGTCTAGCTTTTGCAGTTCATTCTCAAGCTAATGGAAAACTTATGGGAAGTAAAATAAAACAATCCATGAGAAATGACCTTGTGAAGAAATTATTATCTCAACCTGCTGAATTTTTTAAAAAAAATCAAAGTGGTGATCTAATTTCTAGAGTAATAAGTGATTTAGATAGTGTTTCAACACTTTGTCACAGAGGATTAGAAGACTTTATATTTTCGGTTATTACAATTATTGCATCCATTTTCATTATGATTGATTTTGATTTAAAGTTATCTCTAATAACTTTATTTCCTCTTCCATTGACTCTTTTCTTTGTATATAAAGAAAATAAAAAAATGAAGGCTGGACATAGATTGGTACGAAAAAACTCAGGAATACTATCCTCTAATTTTCATGACACTCTAAGAACCATCTCATTTTTAAAAGATAATCATTTAGAAAAATATGCAGAAAATAAATTTCTAGAAAAAAATCAATCTTTATTGAATAGCGAGAAGGAAAATATGATTCCATCTAGTTTAATTGTTTCTGGAGTTACATTCTATTCTAATATAACCCAACTTATAATTATACTCGCAGGTGGATATCTATATATAAAAGATGGTGTTACTATGGGGATTATACTATCTTTCTTATTGCTTGTTGATCGATTTAGATTACGTATTATGAGAATGGTTGGCTTAGTTGATATTTATCAGAAAGGAATATCTGGAGTTAATCGTTTTAATGAGATTATAAATTTAAAAGATAGACCTGACGGTAATTTTGATTTCAACGAGCAGATTAAATCTATCGAATTTAAAGATATAAGCTTCTCTTTTGAAGAAAACAGTATTTTAAAAAACTTTAATCTAAAAATAAATAAAGGCGAAAAAATCGCTTTAGTCGGTGAAAGTGGAATCGGAAAAAGTACTACTGCTTCTCTTTTAAAAAGATCTCTTATTCCAACTGAAGGTAAAATCTTAATCAATGGAATTCCTTTAAACGAAATAACTTTTAAAAGTTATTTAAGCAAATTGGCCATTGTAGATCAAAGTGATTATATAATCAATGGAAGCATGATTGAAAACATTACTCTTGTTAAAGAAAATTTCTCAGATGAAGAGATAAAATTTGCAATCGATAAATCCTATGTATATGAGATTTTTGATAAGTTTTCTCTTGGAAAAGACACTATAATTGGAGAAGGAGGAGTTCATGCTAGCTCTGGACAAAAACAAAAGATTGCCATGGCTAGATTATTCTTAAAAAATCCAGATTTAATTCTCTTAGATGAAGCTACAAATGCACTAGATATCATAAATGAGAAATCTATTTTAAAAAATATAAAAGAGGAATATAGCGATAGAATTCTTATAGCTATAACTCATAGATTAAGTTTACTAGAGGATTTTGATAAAATTTATGTCCTTGGTGAAAATAATATTGTTGAAGAAGGAAGCTTCTCAGAACTTTTGGCTTCAAAAGGAAAATTTTACAAACTTTACAATGGAATCAGATAAAAAAAAGTCACCCAAAGGTGACTTTTTTAATTATTCATCATCAGAAGAGTTTGCTTCACTTCCTGCTTCCATATCTTGATAAACTTCAGTATTTAGATTTCCTAAACTCTTATCAACCATTAATGCATTTGTAACCGATCCGATTACGTTTAACATTGTTCTAGGCATATCGATAATTGGGTCGATTGCTAAAATTGGATTGATTAAAGGGAACATAGCTGCTAAACCAGTACCTGATAAAGCTACTGATGCTGCCATTGTTGCCGTTCCTGGAATTCCTGCGATTCCTAACGAACTGATTGCCACAACTATTATTGACATAACTATTAATGTCATATCTACAGAGTGTCCACTCATATTAGTTACGAATACTATTGTTAATGCTGGGAATATTCCTGCACATCCTTGCATTCCTGCTGTTGTACCAAAACTTGCTACGAAACTTGCAGTTGACTCACTAACACCTAATTTGTTAGTTAATGTTGAAATTGTTACTGGTAAACAACCAACACTTGATCTTGAAGTAAATGCTAAGATCATTAATGAGATACTCTTTTTAACATATGTAAATGGATTTAATCCGAAGAATGCTACTGCTACCATTTGAATAACAAACATAATTGCTGTTGCTAAGTATAAAACTGCTATGAATTTTCCTACTTCTGCTATTGCCCCAATACCTTTTTGTGCAATTGTATTTGCTAAAAGTGGTACTACTGCTAAAGGCATCCATCTAATGATACTCATTGCCATAGATACAATTATCTTTTGAGCTGCATTGATTAAATCAAAGAATGGCTTTACGATATCCATATATTTCTTTGACATTCTTTTTGCTGCTACTCCAACTACTGCTGAGAATATTACTAATCCTACAATGTTTAATTTAACCATTGCTTCAACAGGATTTGAAGGAATTAAAGCTTTTAATGTATCAACTATGTTACTTACTTCTCTAATTTGTCTTCCACCTGTTGTTGCTACTGTTGCTACTGCATCAGATGAAAGTTTTCCAACTTGGAATATATTTCCTAAAAGTAATCCTACACCAACAGAGATAGCTACCATTACTAAAGTAATAACTAAACTTCTCTTTACTAAATCTCCTAGGTTAGCATCCTCTTTCATGTTGATAATAACATGAATAATTGAAACCATTACTAGAGGAATAACTAGCATTCTTATTAAAGATATAAATCCTCCACCAAGTAAACTATACCATAATGTAGTTTCTCTAACGAATACTAACTTCATTGGATCCTCTGGGAATCCTGCTACAACTTGAATTGCTAATCCTAAAATTAAACCGACAACTGTTGCAACCATAACTTTTGCAGAAAAGTTAAATTTTTTCTTTGGTAACATATTTATTAGGTATAAAATAACTAATAAAGCTACTAAGAAACCAACAGTTTTTAAATCACTAATCATTAAAAATTGTTCAAAAAATACGTTGTTCATTTTTTTCTCCCGTTTCTATATTTAAATTTTTATTGAAGCCTTTTTATTTTGCTACGTTTCCAGCTACGTTCATTACATCCCATGTTCTTGCGAATGGTGGTGCATAACAGAAATCCATCATTCCAATTTCATCTACAGTTAATTTTGAATAGATTGCTGTTGCTAAAGAATCAACTCTTAATACAGCACCTTTCTTTCCTGCTATTTGCCCTCCTAAAAGAACTCTTGTATCTGCATCATATATTAATTTTACAAATATATCCTCTCTACCTGGATAATAGTTTGTTTGATTTTTATCTTTTATGAATACTGTTTTATAATTAATCCCCATTTTTATAGCTTCAGCTTCTGTAATTCCTGTTCTTCCAGCTTCTACTTCCATTACTTTAACTGCTGCCGAACCTAAAGTTCCTTTGAACTCAGTTTCTAATCCAGCTAAGTTTTCTCCAACAACTCTTCCAATTTTATTAGCTGTTGTTGCCAATGGAATATATACATCTTCATTTCTTACCAGATGTGGAACTGTTGCACAATCTCCTGCTGAATAGATTGAATCAATACTTGTTCTTCCATGGTTATCAATTACTAAAGCACCATTTCCTAACATTTTAATTCCTGTTTCTTTTAAGAAAGCTGTATTTGGTCTAACACCTGTTGAAATAACTACTATATTTGCTGGATATTGACCTTTGTTTGTTTTTACTCCAACAACTTTTCCATTCTCTTCAAGAATCTCTTCTACAACCTCTTCTAAATGTAGCTCTACACCTTCATGAGCTCTGATCTCTTCTTCCATAACATCAGTAATTTCTTTATCAAAACTTTCTAATAAAACTCTATCTCCAAGTTGGATGATTCTTACACTTCTTTTTCCTAAATGCTTTGCAGCTTCAGCGACTTCAAGACCGATATATCCAGCTCCTACAATTACAATCTCTTGATTTTCCTCTTTTAAAATCTCCTCTTTTAGCTCGATTCCATCAGTATAATCTTTTAAAGTGTATACACCTTTTGCTGATAAATTTTTAATAGGAGGCATAATAGCGTGAGCTCCTGTTGCTACCATTAACTTGTCATAGTTGTCTGTGAATATCTCATCAGTCACTAAATTCTTAATAGTTACCTCTTTCTTTTCAACATCTATTCCAATTACTTCATGCTTTATTTTAATATTCATTCCTGCTTCTATAAATTTTTCTACAGGTCTAGCTATCATGTTGTTTGGATCTTCAAAGAAATCTCCTACATAATAAGGTAATCCACATGCTCCCCATGAAACTATCTCTGTCTTTTCATAGATTACTAATTCTGCATTTTTGTTTAATCTGCTTGCTTTTGCCGCAGCTGACATTCCAGCAGCAACTCCACCGATAATTATTATTTTCATTTTTCCTCCTAAAACTTTACTTATAATTAGTTATTTAACATTATTTCTAAAACAACTTCATCTGTTTTTCTTAGTCCCTCTTGAGCTAAAACTTTTACGTTCGCTAGTGTCGCTTCAACATTCTTTCCTACTATTCCTTCACCATATTCAAAGTTTCTCTTTTTCTTAGATAAATAGTATGAATCAAATGCCATCCCTATCGAGCTCGCAATCTTTGTTGCACAAGAACTTTTTGCACCATCACAAAGCATTCCTGATAATGTTGCTAATGTTGTTTCAATCGCCGAATCAATTCTATCTAAAGATAAACCATCTAAGAACGCTAAAGCTCCTGCTACTCCTCCACCTGCACAAACAACACCACAATAAGCAGATAATCTTCCTACATTTGATTTTATATGAATTGTTGTCATATGTGAGAAGAATAGTCCTCTAATTAAATCTTCATGTGATAATCCTTTTTCTTCACAATATTTTATAACTGGTAAAGAAGCTGACATTCCTTGGTTTCCACTTCCACTTGTTGTCATTACAGGCATCGAACATCCATTCATTCTAGCGTCACTTCCTGCACTTGCAAAACTTACGATTTTATTTTTTAAATCTTTACCGTAAACTCCCTCTTGCATTCCCTCATATATTCCTTTACCCATTCCGATTCCATAATCATTTTTTAGTCCTTCATTTGCTATAGCTGAATTGTAAGCTATAACCTTTTCAAAAATCGGAGCGATTAACTCTAAATCTATTGTTTTAGCCAAGTCATGAATTAACTCTACTGTTAAAAACTCTTTATCTGTCATAGCATCCCCTGTAACAACTTCATCACAAGTTCCACCTTTTATTAATTCACCATTTTTTTCTATCTTAACAATATTTGTATGATAATCTTTTATCTCTATAGTTACTGTATCTTCACCTAAAATTCCAGTAGCTCTCATATGAAGTTTTACATCTCCTTCAATTTTAGTAGCTACTACTTTTTTATTGTCTAAATACTCTTTAACTTCATTTAATCTTGATTTATCAATTGTTGATATAACCATTAAATCTTTTTTTGAATCCCCCAATATTGTTCCTAACGCAACTGCTGCTTCAATTCCTACCATTCCTTCTGAATTAGGAATCTTTACACTTTTAACATTTTTTATTAAATTTCCTGAAAGAGCTATTTCAACTTTCTCTGGAACTCCACCTAATATTGTTGTTAATTTACTTCCTATATAAGCTAAAGCTATTGGCTCTGTACACCCTTCTGCCGGAACTATCTCTTCATTTAAAATACTTAAAATTTTATCTATCATTTTACAAAAATCCTCCTTAATTTAAATTTATACTAATATAAGCAATATACAAGTATTATAATAAGCAATTTCTGTTCCAATAGATATATTTTTTAATATTTGTGTTATTTTTTTATTTTTTTTGTATTAGTATTTTTATTTTTTAATTCTACTTAACATAATTTGAAATAGCTTAATTTTGATTTTTTTCATTTTGAAAAATTTTTCATTTTGAAAAAAATTTTTTTCATTTTGAAAAATCAGATATCATATCTCTGAATTTTTCTATATAACGTTGTTAAACCTATATTCATTTTACTTGCTATTATTTTTTTTCCTTCAGTGTCTTTTCCAAATATTTCTAAAGCTTTTTGAATGTATTTTTTTTCAATATTCTCAAAATCTTCTAAATAGTTATCTTCTTTAGATAAAGAACAATCCTTTTTTAATTCTTTATCTAAATACTTCTCTTCTAATAATTTTTCAGGAATTGTTGATAAACTTAAAATATCACTACCATCAGAAAGGTTGAACATAAACTCTACAACATTTTCTAACTCTCTTATATTTCCTGGCCAAGAATAATTTAAAAACAATCTCTCTACTTCTATATCTATAAAGTTTATATATCTCTCTGTTATTTTATTATATTTTTTTATTAAATTTCTTGTGATAGGAAGAATATCCTCAACCCTTTTTCTTAAGGGTGCTACTTCAAAGGGAATTACTTTTAACCTATAATAAAGATCCTCTCTGAACTTCTTTTCCATTATCTTTTTTTCTAAATCAACATTAGTTGCTGCAATTATTCTAATATCTAATTCTATATCTCTATTTGAGCCAATTCTTGTTACTTTTCTTTCTTGGAGTACTCTTAAAATTTTTGCTTGAAGATAAAGTGGCATATCACCTATTTCATCTAAAAATATAACTCCTCCATTAGCTAATTCAAATTTTCCCATACGTCCATTTTTATCTGCACCAGTAAAAGCTCCTCTTACATATCCAAACAACTCACTCTCTAAAAGAGATTCTGGAATTGCTGCACAATTTATAACTACAAACGGAGCATTTCTTCTGTCACTATGGTAGTGTAAGGCTCTAGCCACAAGCTCTTTTCCAGTTCCACTTTCACCCGTTATCAAAACTGTAGATTTAGATGGTGCTACATGTTTTATTCTTTCTTTTAGTAATTCCGTAAATTCAGACTCTCCAATTATATTTTTTAAAGAAACACTATTAGATGTTTCAACTAATTCTCTGATTCCTTCATTTACTTTATTCATATCATCAAAAATAAAAATCTTTTCATTTCTTCCAAAAGCTTCAAAAGGAAGAATTTTACCTAAAACAAGTAACTCTTTATTTTGAACTTTTAATTTATAAATCTCTTGCTCCATGATAAAATCGTTCTGAGAATCAATAGTTACTTTTTCACCTATAATAGATCTTCCTAAATCTATTTTTTTTAATGCAAAGTTATTTATTGCTGTTATATCTCCTTTTTTATTAAATCTCAAAACACCTTTTTGAATTGTATTCAATATTGTAGAAAGAATGTTCTCTCTTTCTGTTTTTTCTAGATTTTCATTATATTCTATAAATCTAACACTTATTAATTCTGCCATCTGCTCTACAAAATCTAAATAATTTTTTAAATTTTCTAAAACTCTTTTTTTCTGTTCTTCATCAAAAGAAACTAAGCTTATTAAACCTATTATTTCACCTTCATACATTATTGGCGTTGATATCTCAAGAACTTCTAAACAACAGCTCTTTTCTGAGCAACCGTTACATATTTCATCCTCTCTTGGATTCAAAATAACAGTAGTTTCTTTTGTTTCTAATGTTTTTTTGTTTGCTCTACCTTTTATTTTTTCACCTATTTTTTGAGGGCCACTTCCTGTTATTCTTATTAAGTTTTTATCACAGATACCTACATCCATAGAAAATAGCTTTGAAATTGTTTTAGCATATTTTTTTAACTCATCCTTTATCACCAATAAGTCAGTTTTCATCTTACTCCCTTTAAACTATACTTTTTTAATATATGTATACTATCAAAAATATTTATAATAGTCAATTTCTAAAAATATAAATCTTGACTTTTTTAATAAAAAATCTAGTATAGATTATATCATATAGTATGTACTTTGAAAAGAGTTCTTTTTAGAAATATATTTGACACAAAATTCAAAAAAAGGACGAGAAAAGATTTTCTCGTCCTTTAATTAAAATGCAGTTACTACTGCTCCTTTATATGTTTTTTCTATAAATTCTTTTACTTTTTCACTTTGTAAAGCTTTAACTAATTTTTGAATATCCTCTCTTTTTTCATCCCCTTCCCTTACTGCTATTAAATTAGCATAAGGAGATTCTTTTCCTTCTATTATTAAAGCTTCTGTTAATGGATTAAGTCCCGCTTCTAAAGCATAATTTCCGTTTACAACTGCCAAATCAACATCCTTCAAAGCTCTTGGAATTTGTGCTGCATCTAAAGATTTAAATTTAAGATTATTTTTGTTTTCTACTATGTCAAATTCAGTTGCTAAAAGATCAGTTGGATCTTTTAATTTTATAACTCCATTATTATGAAGTAAAATTAAAGCTCTTCCTCCGTTTGTTGGATCATTTGGTATTGCTACAACACCACCTTTTTTTAAATTTTCTATTTTATCAACTTTTTTTGAATAAACTCCTAACGGCTCTACATGTACATTTCCTGCTATCACTAACTTCAGATTTTTTTCTTTAGAAAATGTATCTAAATAAGGTTTATGTTGAAAGAAGTTAGCATCTAACTCTTTCGAATCTAAAAGTAAATTTGGTGTTACATAATCTGTTATCTCAATTATATCTAAATCAACATCTTGAGATTTTAAATCATCTTTTACAAGCTGTAATAGTTGTGCATGGGGAACAGGTGAAGCTCCAACTTTCAATTTTGCTCCATAACTTACAATTGAACCTACTAATCCTAATAATAAAACTAATTTTTTCATAACTACCTCCCATTTTTTTTCAATCTATTTGATATTAAACTCCCTATTAACTGAATCCCTTGAACTAAAGCAATAATTACTAAAACTGAATATATCATAATATCTAATTTAAAACGATTGTAACCAAATCTTATTGCTAAATCTCCTAAACCTCCACCTCCAATAGCTCCAGCCATTGCAGATAATCCAATTAAATTAATAATTAGCAAAGTTATTCCTTGAATTAAAGATGGTAATGACTCAGGTATAATTACCTTTGTTATTATTGTATAATTATTAGCTCCTAGACTCTCACTTGCTTCTATAACACCTCTGTCTACCTCTAAAACACAATTCTCTACAATTCTTGCTACAAATGGAGCCGCCGATATTGAAAGTGGTACAATTGCTGCTGTACTCCCTATTGTAGTTCCTATTACAAATCTTGATAACGGAAGTAACAAAATCATAAGAATGATATATGGAAAAGATCTTGTAATATTTATAACTCCATTTAAAAAGCTATTAATTACCTTGTTTTCATATATGTGACCTTGTGATGTTATTGCTGCTAAAATTCCACATGGAAAACCTATTATAAGAGAAACAATTGCAGAAAATATAACCATATAGATTGTTTCTATTGTCGCCTGTATTAACATATTAAATACCATTATAAACTACCTCCACCCCTACATCTAAACTTGGAAACCATTCTATAGCTTCATTTTGTTTTTCTAAATCTCCTATTAATTCAACAACTAAATGTCCTACTTGCATTGTTGCTAATAAATCAATTGATCCTCCTAAAACATTTATATCTAAATCAAATTTTCTTACAGCTTTAGATAAGATAGGATCACCAGCTACTGATCCTAAAAACATAAGTTTTATTACTTTATTTCCTGGTTTTTTTATAAACTCAATTTCCTCTTTTTCTTGAGCTGGAATATATGAAATTAACTCTTTTGTAACCTCATTTTGAGGATTTAAAAATATTTCATGAGTTTTACCTATTTCTATAATTTCCCCATTTGACATAACTGCAACTTTATCACAGATTTCTCTAATAACTTCCATTTGATGAGTTATTAAAATTACTGTTAAATCCATTTTTTTCTGTATATCTTTTATTAAAGATAATATAGATTTTGTAGTTTTAGGGTCTAGTGCTGAAGTAGCTTCATCCGATAGAAGAATCTTTGGATTATTTGCTAAAGCTCTCGCTATGGCTACTCTTTGTTTTTGACCTCCAGAAAGTTGAGAGGGATAAAATTCTCCTTTGTCTTCAAGTTCAACTAATCTCAGTAATTCATCAACTCTAGTTTTTATCTCTGATTTTTTCCATCCTGCAACCTCTAAAGAAAAGGCTATATTATCTCTCACGTTTCTAGATTTTAATAGATTAAAATGTTGAAATATCATTCCTATTCTCTTTCTTTTTTCCAATAAATCTTTTTTAGAAAGCTTTGCTATATCTGTTCCTTCAATTTTTATAGAACCGCTATTTAATGCTTCTAAACCATTAAATAATCTTATCAAAGAGGATTTTCCTGCACCACTCAATCCTATTATTCCAAATATTTCCCCCTTTTGAATATTTAAATTTACATTTTTTACAGCATGAAAATTATTGCTATAAATTTTATTAACATTCTCTAATATAATCATAATTTTTAATCCTCCCGTATAAAAAAAACTCCCACCTTAATTATTAAAATTAAGATGAGAGTAAATTAATCAAATTTAGATCTCTCCCATCTTTCTGGAATTAGCACCACACTCATTGGTAGGTTGCTGAAACGTCGACGGGCCAGTCCCTCGGTCTCTCTTGATGGTTTTGAGTAATAATATCTCATTTGAAAAAAAAAGTCAATATTTTTTTAAAATAAAATTTTATTTTTGTTCGTAGTCATATAATCTCTCTCTTGATTCTTTCGTTTATACACGATAAAAATTCATAATGAGGAACTTTTAAATATTTTATACTATCTTCTAAATCATAAAAAATCTCTATAAAATCCCCTTCCTTTACTGATTCATCAACTAAAATAAATGAGCTATCCATGCTAATATGAACTATTTCAAACTTTTTATTATTGATTATAGACATAATACCTTCTCCTCTTTTAGAAAATCCATCTCCATAGCCCAATCTTATTTTTGCTATTTTTTTATTTTCAGTCAAAGTTATTTTTTCTTTTTTCTCGTATCCAATATATTTTAAATCGTTTAAATCTTTTATATCTAATATTTTTCCAATTAACTTAAAAGCTCTTTTTATATTAGGATCATAGTAACCTATCTCTTGAAGTCCAAATAAAATTGTTCCACATCTTATATGTGTACATCCAGCACCTTCAATTGAAATAACTCCAGCACTATTTTGCATATGTATAATATCGAATCGCTTTTTATCTAACTCTGATAATATATTATTAAACTTTTTCTCAACAATCAACATATCTTCATAATCAGCCGCAAAGACATGAGTACAGATTCCTTTAAATTTTAAATTTTTCTCTAAAATTAATTTTTTTAATTTTGAAAAATCACTTTCTACAACTCCATTTCTTCCAAATCCAAAATCTAATTTTAAATGAAGTTGTTCCGTCGAAATATCACTCTCTAATAAAAAAAGAAGGTCTTTAAAACTATTTATAACCATCTCAACATTTTTATTTTGTTTCAAAAAATTTAAGTCCTCTATCGTTTCTAAAATTAATATATTTACATTTTTTAACTTCAATTCTAAAATTTTTTCTGCTTCACACTCTCTAGCAACAGCAAAATATTTACACCCGTGCTCTGATAGAAGAGATACGATATTTTTTATTCCATGGCCATACGCATTTGCTTTTACTACAGCTATAATCTCTTTATTCCTTAATCTTTTTAGATATTCATAGTTATGAAGAATATTTTTTTTATTCACTTCGATTTTAAAATCTTTAAATCCCATAACCACTCTCCTGTTTTTTCTCATAGTATACTCCAAAAAGAAAAAAAGGTGAAACAAAGTTTCACCTTTTTATATTATCCTAATAATTGATCGTTAAATTTATCTACTTCTGCTAATACATCTTCAGTTGTACTCATAGACATTACTCTCTCTACAAGAGCTTCTGCTGATGCTTTATCCATAGCCATTATGTTTTTCTTTACTTTTGCAACTGATATAGCTGACATTGAGAATGCATCTAATCCCATTCCAAATAGTAAAGCTGTTGCTCTAGCTTCTCCAGCAAACTCTCCACACATAGATATAGAAATTCCACCCTCGTGTGCTCCATCGATAGCTGCTTTTATTGCTGCTAAAACTCCTGGATTATATGTATCGTATAAGTGAGAAATTCTTTCGTTTCCTCTATCTACTGCTAACGTATATTGAGTTAAATCATTTGTTCCTATTGAGAAGAAATCTACTTCTTGTGCAAACCATTTAGCTCTGAATGCTGTTGCAGGAGTTTCAATCATTATTCCTAATTGAATCTCTTCATCGAACTTTATTCCTTCTGCTCTTAATTCTGCTTTACACTCTTCTAATAATTCTTTTGATTTTCTACACTCTTCTATTGAGATTACCATAGGTAACATTATTTTAATATATCCGAAAGCTGATGCTCTTAAAAGTGCTCTGAATTGAGTTTTTAAAATTTCAGGTCTATCTAAACATATTCTTAAAGCTCTCCATCCTAAGAATGGATTTTCCTCATGTGGTAACTCCATATATGGTAAAGATTTATCTCCACCTATATCCATTGTTCTTATTGTTACTGGGAATGGATTTCCATTTTCATCTTTCATAGACTCAGCAACTATTTTATACGCTTCAAATTGCTCATCTTCTGTTGGGAATCTGTCGTTAGCCATAAATAAGAACTCTGTTCTATAAAGACCAATTCCATTAGCTCCGTTTCTTAAAACTCCTGCAACATCTTTTGGAGAACCTATATTTGCCCAAGCTCCTACTGTTACTCCATCTTTTGATGTAGCCGTTTTATCTTTTAATTGCTTTAAAAGTTCTTTTTCTGCTAAATAATTTTCTCTTTTCTTTGTGTATTTTACAACATCTTCTTCTGTTGGATTTAATATAACATCTCCTGTTAATGCATCAACGATTATAGCTGCTTCATTAGAAACTAATGATGTTATATTTCCTGTTCCAACTACTGCTGGAATTTCTAATGATCTAGCCATAATTGAAGAGTGAGCTGTCTTTCCTCCGATATCAGTTATAAATGCTACAACATTTTTTAAATCTAATTGAGCTGTATCTGATGGAGTTAAATCTCTTGCTACAACTATTGAATTAGCCGGTAATGAAGATAAATCTACTATTTCAATTCCAACAATGTTGTATAACCATCTTTTTGCAATATCTCTTAAATCTGCTGCTCTTTCTCTTAAATATTCATCCTCTAAATTTGCTAACATATCACAATATCCGCTGATACCTTGCTCTAATGCATTTTCTGCTGTTATTTTTTCATCTTCGATTAATTCAATAACTTCCTCAAATAAATCTTCATCTTCTAATAGTGTTATATGTCCATCAAATATTGCTGCTTTATCCTCACCTAATTGTCTTGCAGTTTTTTCTCTGATTTTTAAAAGTTGTTCTTTAGTTTTATCTCTTCCTTCTATTAACTTTTCTTTTTGAACCTCAACATTTGAGCATTCTCCTTTGTCTATGAAAAGTTCTTCTTCCTTATATAAAAATACTTTTCCAACTGCTACCCCTGGAGATGCGTCTATACCTTTTACAAATTTTCTCATATTTTATCTCTCCCAAAATTTTTTTTTGACAAAAAAAAGGACAGAGTCACCCCCATCCTTCTCACACATCAAACTATCGTACTATATTATTAGTCCTTTAGATTTTCTAGTAGGTGAGCTAACTTCTCAACTGCTTCGTTCTCATCTTCTCCAGCAGCATGAACTGTTATTTTTGCACCTTTTTTAATTCCTAAAGAAAGTAATTTTAATAAAGATGTTCCCTTTACTTTTTTCCCCTCTTCATTTTCTAATTCGATTTGAGATGTAAATGTTTTTGCTAAACTTACAAATTCGTTACCAGGTCTTGTATGTAGTCCTGTTTCATTCTTAATTTCAACTGTCTTATTTGCCATAATCCTACTCACCTTTCTACATTTATTGTTTATTATTAAATAAAAATATAAAAATTTAAATCTATTATTCTAATATAGAATACTTAATTTTCAAAATTTTGTCAATTTTTATTTTGAATTGTTTTTTTGTCAAAAAATGTTCATTTTTAAGTCTTTAATTGTGTATTTTATGATATTTTAACTCTTTTATACACTCTGATTTAACATATCTAAGGTTTTGTTAAATCTATTCATTAATAACTCTCTCAATATACTTCTTTATTGTATTAAAATAGATTTTTTTGGATTTTCTTTTCATAGTCAATAAAAAGTTAACATCAATGTTTTCTTCTAAAGAACACAAATTTATTGCTTGTTCCTCTATTTTTAATTTTTCATACTCATCATATTCATCAAAAACCTTTAATATATCTATTGATATGTCTGTTTCATCAATAAGCTCTTTTATGCTATTTATAACTGGTTTTTTCACTGTTTTTCTTGCTTGATTAATCTTTTTCTTACTAATTAAT
This sequence comes from Cetobacterium sp. ZOR0034, assembly GCF_000799075.1. Lineage (NCBI taxonomy): Bacteria > Fusobacteriati > Fusobacteriota > Fusobacteriia > Fusobacteriales > Fusobacteriaceae > Cetobacterium > Cetobacterium sp. ZOR0034. Next base: position 13,118 of record NZ_JTLI01000035.1, on the reverse strand, counting down.
CCTTTCTCTTTAACTATATTATTGAAAAGTGTTAAGTTTTGTTTTGAAACATCTTCTTCTTGACTTAATAGGTTTTTTAGAACACCATTTATATATTGAACTAAAGTTGTTTTTATGTTTGAATTTAAATTTTTATATATAATTTTTAAAACTTCTACTAAAATTATTTCTCCTTCTTCTAAGAAGATTTTTTTTATTTTAGTATCTGTTCTTTTATCCCAAGCTCTTGAAACATATATATTTTTTTTAGCTTTTTGAATATATTTCCCAACTTCTTCTGGATAACTAAACTCTTCATCTTTTTGAGGTTGTTTTTTTATTATTTTTCTTTTTATATTTTCAATTGTATTTTCTTTTGTCGATTCTTCTTGTTTTATCTCTTCAACAACTTCTATTACTTCTGCTTCTTCTATCTCTTCAACATTCAATTCTTTTTTATTACTATATTTTTCTCTATCTTTTGAATATGTAATCTCTTTTGGTTTACTTACTTTATTACTTTCAATAAACGAAGAAACATGACACTCTCCATCTTTTTCACTATTAAATTTATAAACAATATAATATGTGTCTTCTTCTTTATCTTGATATGATTCATAGTATTCAACATATCCTAATTCTACCAATACATCATATGCTTTTTCTACTCTTTTCAAAACTTGTTTCATTCTACATAAAACATATGTTTTTGTATCTCCATTTTTATTGATTCTTTCTGTCGTTTGTTCTGTTTTTAATGGAATAATCGCAGCGATTGTTCTAAGGTTTATTCTATCTTCTTGTTTTTCATATCTAATTTTACTAATATATTTATAAATTCTTCCAGCAATTGGATCTTTAGCTAAAATTTCCATTAAAGCTTTTGAATTATACTTTATATATCTTTTGTCACTAATTTTTTTTCTTATATTTTTATTTAAAGTAACTCTATAATAAATCTTTTTTCCTTTTTTTAATTTTTGATAAGTTAAAAGCTTAAACTCTTCATCTTCAAATTTGTATTTTCCCAACTTTGTATGATTTGACACAATAAATTGATACTCTGTATTTTTTAAATTTTTCAAAGCTTGCTCTACTTTTGTGTAATAGGTTCTATTCATTTTATTTCCTAGAAAATGAACTATAAAATCTGAAATTTCAAATTCTATATACTCATCTTCGTTGTCTAACTCTTTTTTTGCTTCATACGTTGATATTAAATATGTGTATATTTTTTCTTCAAAAATTGAAGGTTGGAATACTTTATCTCTTGAGTCTTTAGCAACCAATGTACAATACATTGTAACTCCTAAATCTTCAAACGAATATTGAAAGTTTACTCTCTTATTTTGTTTTTGTGGAGTAAAAAACGGAAACACTATCATTTCAACAGGTATATTTATAACATTATCTTTTAAATTTAAGAAGTTCCCTGTTTCTTTTATTATAACTTCTCTAACTTCTATGTCTGGTAATTGATTTAATCTAATATCTATCTTGGTTATATCTGTTAAAAGTGACCCTGTTGAAGCTATATTAAAATTCTCAACAACATCTCCTTTTTCCTTTTTCACCTTCTTCTCCATAAAAACCTCTCTATAAATTTTATAATACCAAATATGTATATATACAATAATAATTATATTTAGCGTAATATAATATAGCATTTTTTCTGTATATTAACAATAATATTTTTTTCTTTTTTCATCCCTTTATTTATCTAGTGTTTCAAATAAAAATATTATTTTTTTATAGTAAAATCAATATGTTTTTTTTATGTATATAAACAATAATATTTTCTGATTTCTTTAATGCCTTGATTTTACTAAGTTATTATGAATTAAAAATTAATTAATTCTTTTAAAATAAAGCTTTGTCATTATGTCTATTATCAATAATATTTTCTATATTCTTAAATGCCTTGATTTTATTAGGTTTCTTAATTATAGATTTTATAGAACTTCTTTAAAAACATAGGTTTATAATTATGTATATAAACAATAATATTTATAACTCTTTACAAACCTTTGATTTATCTAGCTTTATATTAATTTGAGCATTCTAGTTACCAATAAAACAAAGCTTTTTGCTTATGTCTATTATCAATAATATTTTTTTTTATATAAACTTAATTAAATCAATGGCTAAACATATGTTTTTTTTTTAACTTAGTCAGTACATATAACATTATACAAAAAACAAAAAACAACTATGCGCGTATAATATAATTTTCATAATTTATTCAAAGAATTTCTTATGATTTAAGATTAAATTTTTATTTATTAGAATTTACTTGACAAAACTCAAAAATTCTTCTAAAATATTTATCTGAAATATAGATATTTTTAGGAGGTGAAAAAATGAAAAGAACTTATCAGCCAAATAACAGAAAATACAAAAAAGATCACGGATTTAGAGCTAGAATGGCAACTAAAAACGGAAGAAAAGTATTAAAGAGAAGAAGAGCAAGAGGAAGACAAGTATTATCAGCATAAAACCCGGTGATCTAAAACACCGGGTTTTTAAAGATTTAAGGACTATTTTAGGGAGTTAATAATATGACTAATTTAAAAAAAAATAGGGAGTTTCAAATTGTTTATAACTATGGAAAAAAATCATTTGGATATTACTCTCTTATTTTTTTTAAAGCAAATGAAACAAATGAAAACAGATTTGGATTTGTTGTTAGTAAAAAAACAGGAAATGCAGTCTGTAGAAACAGATTAAAAAGATTATTTAGAGAGTATTGTCGTTTAAATGAAGAAAACCTAAATCTTGGTTATGACATAATTTTTGTTGCTAAAAGAACAGCTGGAGAAAAATTTAAAACATTAAGTTTTGAGGAGATGAAAAAAGATCTTGACCGTGTTCTTAAAAATTCTAAACTATTTAAAAAATAGTTTAATTTGTATTTTGAAAAAAATTATCTTAAATTTAATAAGATTTTATCAAAAATATATTTCAATATTTTTGGGGAAAAACTGTATATTCTACCCATCTTGTTCAAAATATATGTATGATGCAATAGAAGTACATGGAATTTTGAAAGGGACTTATTTAGGAATAATACGAATTTTAAGGTGCCATCCATATTCTAAGGGAGGATATGATCCAGTGCCACCACTTAAAAAATGCGGAGGAAGAAAATAAAATGGAATTTTTATACAAGATATTCGAACAAATATTAATGTTTATAAATGGAATTACAGGAAATTTCGGTTTAGCTATAATTGGTTTAACGATATTAATTAAAATAATATTATTACCATTGACTTTAAAACAAGATAAATCAATGAAAAAAATGAAAGAACTACAACCATTGTTAGAAAAATATAAAGAACAATATGGTCACGATAAAAATTTATTAAACCAAAAAACAATGGAACTTTACAAAGAAAAAAATGTTAATCCGGCTGGAGGATGTTTACCACTAATAGTTCAACTACCAATATTATGGGCACTGTTTGGTGTTTTAAGAGCAGAAAGAGGAATAGTTCCTGCTGAATCGTTCTTATGGATGAATTTATTACAACCGGATCCTTATTATATATTACCTGTTTTAAACGGTATTGTTGCATTTATCCAACAAAAGTTAACAGGAACAGATAGTAACCCACAAATGAAACAAATGATGTATGTATTCCCAATCATGATGATATTTATTTCTTATAAAATGCCAGCTGGTTTACAAATTTACTGGTTAACATCTAGTTTTGTAGGAATCTTACAACAATATTTCATAATGAAAAAAGGAGACTAATACAAAAGTTATGGAAAATATGATTGAAATCAAAGCAAGCAATAGAGAAGTTGCCATTGCTAGAGCTATAAAAATATTGGAAGTTACTGCTGATCAAGTTGTTAAGGTTACTGAACTAGAGAAGCCAAAATCATTCTTTGGTTTTTTTGCTAAAGATGGTTTGTATAAAGTTGAAATTAGCAGAGAAGTAGAAACTGAAGAGATTGAGATTTCAGCTTTAGAAGAAGAGCTAGTAGAAACTATATCAAAAACAGAAACTGAAGAGATTGAGCAAGTAAAAAAAGAAACAAAAAAAGAGATTAAAGAAAATAGAGAAAAGGATATCATTAGACTTTCTCAAGAATTATTGAATAGAATGGGACTTGACTTAGAAGTTGAGGTTCTAAGATTAGAGGGTAAAAATTGTGTTATAAACCTTTATGGTGAAGATAATGGAATTATTATTGGAAAAAAAGGAAAAACATTAAATAGCTATGAATACCTATTAAACACATTGATTAAAGATGTTAGAATAGATGTTGATGTTGAAGGATTTAAAGAAAAAAGAAATGTAACTTTAAGAGATTTAGCTAGAAAAATGGCTGAAAAAGCTATGAAAACAACTAAACCTATAAAATTAAATCCAATGCCACCAAGAGAAAGAAAAATAATACATGAAGTTGTTAATAAATATTCAGAATTAGATACTTATAGCGAAGGAAAAGACCCTAAAAGATATATTGTTATTAGAAAAAAGAAATAGGGGTGAGTTATATGTTTGATACTATTGCTGCCATTTCAACTCCAAGAGGAGAAGGTGGAATAGGAATTGTTAGAATGTCAGGAAGTGATTCTTTATGTATACTAACAAAAATATTTAAACCTATATCAAATAAAAATGTTAGTGATCTTAGAAACTTCAGTATAAACTACGGTCATCTTTATGATGGAGAAGAGTTGATAGATGAAGTTTTAGTTTCTATAATGAAAGGACCTAACACTTATACAAAAGAGGATATTGTAGAAATTAATTGTCATGGAGGATTTTTAATTACAGAAAGAGTTTTAGAGTTAGTTCTAAAAAGTGGAGCTAGAATAGCTGAAATTGGTGAATTTACAAGAAGAGCTTTCTTAAATGGAAGATTGGATTTAACTCAAGCAGAAGCTGTAATTGATTTAATTCATGGTAAAACAGATAAAAGTATTTCTCTTTCTTTAAATCAATTAAGAGGAGATTTAAGAGAGCAAATAGATATATTAAAAAAGCAACTTTTAGATGTTTCTGCTCATGTTAATGTTGTATTAGATTATCCTGAAGAGGGGATAGATGACCCTCTACCAGATGATTTAGTAGATAACTTACACAATGTTGTTAATACAACAGATGCTTTAATCAAATCTTATAATAAAGGAAAAATGATTAAAGAGGGAGTTAAAACAGCTATTGTTGGAAAACCTAATGTTGGAAAATCAAGTTTATTAAACTCTGTTTTAAGAGAAGAAAGAGCTATAGTAACTCATGTAGCTGGAACTACTAGAGATATAATTGAAGAAGTTGTAAACTTAAACGGTGTTCCACTAGTTTTAGTTGATACAGCTGGAATCAGAAAAACAGATGATTTAGTAGAAAATATAGGTGTAGAAAAATCAAAAGAACTTATAGATAAAGCAGATTTAGTTTTATTTGTAGTTGATAACTCTAGAGAGCTAGATGAAGAGGATTTAAAAATCCATGAAAGAATTCAAGCGGATAAAGTTATTGGGCTTATAAATAAAACCGATATTGAATCTAAGTTAGATACGACACCATTAACAAAAATAAAAAAATGGATAAAAATTTCTGCATTAGAAAAAATTGGAATAGATTCAATGGAGAAGGAAATTTATAATTATATAGTTTCTGGACAAGTTGAGGACAGTTCACAAAAATTAGTTATCACTAATGTTAGACATAAGTCTGCGCTAGAAAAAACTAAACAAGCTGTAGAAAATATATTTGAAACAATAGATATGGGATTACCGATGGATTTAATAGCAGTAGATTTAAAAGAGGCTTTAGATTCATTGTCAGAGGTAACGGGAGAAATTAGTAACGAAGATCTTTTAGATCATATCTTTAGTAATTTCTGTGTAGGAAAATAAAGTATTAGCCACGGATTTATTGTCTGTGGCTATAATTTTTTTGACATTTATTTATGTATATGGACAAAAATAAAAGGAGAAATAGTATGAGTTTTAAGTATGATGTAATTGTTGTAGGTGGAGGACATGCTGGGGTTGAAGCAGCTTTAGCAAGTGCTAGATTGAATAGAAATACACTATTATTTACTTTATCGTTAGATAATATAGGAATGATGTCTTGTAATCCTTCTATAGGAGGTCCTGGAAAGAGTAACTTAGTTGCTGAGATAGATGTGTTAGGTGGAGAGATGGGAAGACATACTGATCAATATAATCTTCAATTAAAGCACTTAAATACAAGTAAAGGACCTGCTGCAAGAATAACAAGAGGTCAAGCAGATAAATTTTTATATAGAACAAAAATGAAAACACTATTAGAAGCAACTGAAAATTTAGAAATCATGCAAGATAGTGTCGATGAAATTTTAGTTGAGGATGGAGTTATAAAAGGTGTTAGAACTGCTTTGGGAATAGATTATTATTCTGAAACTGTAGTTTTAGCAACAGGGACATTTTTAAAAGGTAGAATTGTTATTGGTGATGTTAAATATCCTGCGGGTAGAATGGGAGAAAATTCTGCAGAGAAATTATCAGAAAGTTTAGAAAAAAATGGAATATTACTTGAAAGATACCAAACAGCAACACCTCCAAGAATAGATAAAAGAACAGTAGATTTTTCTGTAATGAAACCTCTATATGGAGAAGAACACCCTAGATATTTCTCAATCTATACAGAGAAAGAGAGAAATAACGTTGTTCCAACATGGTTAACACATACATCAGAAGAAACATTGAATGTAACAAAAGAGATGTTAAAGTATTCTCCGATAGTTTCAGGGATAATTGAAACTCATGGACCAAGACATTGTCCTTCATTAGATAGAAAAGTTTTAAATTTCCCAGATAAATTTGATCATCAAATTTTCTTAGAGTTAGAATCTAGTGAATCGAATGAACTTTATGTAAATGGTCTTACAACAGCAATGCCTCCATTTGCTCAAGATGCAATGTTAAAATCAATAAAAGGGTTGGAAAATGCTAAAATAATGAGATATGGATATGCTGTAGAATATGACTATGCTCCAGCTTCACAACTTTATCCAAGTTTAGAAAGTAAGAAAATAAAAGGATTATATTTTGGTGGGCAGATAAATGGTACTTCTGGATATGAAGAGGCAGCTACTCAAGGATTCATAGCAGGGGTTAATGCAGCTAGAAAAACTTTAAATAAAGCTGCAGTGATATTTGATAGAAGTGAAGGATATATAGGAGTATTAGTTGATGATATCATTCATAAAAAGACTCCAGAGCCTTATAGAGTGCTTCCATCAAGATCTGAATATAGATTAACTCTGAGATTTGATAATGGCTTTATGAGGCTCTTAGATAAAGCTGAAGAGATAGGAATAGTACCTAAAGAAAAAATAGAGTTCTTAAAAAAATGTAGAGCAGATGTTTACTCTGAAATTGAAAGAATAAAAGAAACAAAAGTTCCGATGAAAGATGCTAATGAAATATTAGAAAAAAAGGGAACTGAGCAAAGACTAACAAAAGGAGTTCAAGCTAGTGAACTTTTAAAATTTAAAGAGGTTTCATACGATGATTTAGCACATCTTTTAGATATTCCTGAATATCCAGAGTTTGTTAAAAATCAGATAGAAACAATGATAAAATATGAAGTATTTATTGAAAGAGAAAGAGAGCAGATTGAAAGATTTAAAAGATTAGAGGCTTTAAGTATAGCTGAAGATTTTGATTTCGACACTGTTGTTGGAATATCTAATATAGCTAGGGCCGGAATGAAAGAGATAAAGCCTTTATCTATAGGAGAAGCTTCTAGAATAAGTGGTGTTACAGGAAACGATATCGCACTTCTATTAGCAACATTAAAAAAATAGTACTACGAACAAAAATAAAAACTGTAAATACAAAGTTAAATAAACTTGTAATTACAGTTTTTTTTGTTATACTTATATTTGTAATAAAATATCGAGGAGGACAAAGTTGATTATAAGTGATTATCATATACATAGTAGTTTTTCTGGAGATAGTGTTGAGGACTTAGATAAAATCTGTAAAAGAGCTATTGAATTAGGAATTAAAGAGATTGCAATAACTGATCATATGGATTTAGATATAAAAACAGTATCGAATGATTCAAATTTTTATTTAAATTTAGATGAGTATGTTCCTACAATTTTAAAATTAAAAGAGTTTTATAAAAATGACTTAGATATAAAATTAGGTATGGAGTTTGGAATACAAAAGCATTTAGGGGAGATTGGAGATGAAATCATAAAGAGATATCCATTTGATTTTATAATTTCATCTGTTCATACTGTGGATAGGCTTTTAGTTGATCAAAAAGAATTTTGGAGCGATAAAACAAGAGATGAAGCTCATGACAAATATTTTTTTGAAATATTAAAAAGCGTGGAAAACTTCAACCAATTTAGTGTTCAAGGACATCTTGATTTTATTACAAGATATGGGGGACTTGACAAAAAAGGATTTATAGATTATATAATGTATCAGGACCTTATTGACACTATTTTAAAAAAACTAATTTCAAAGGGAAAAGGAATTGAAATAAATACTTCGGGAATAAGATATAATGAAAATAGATTTTACCCATGTGATAATATAATAAAACGTTATTTTGAATTAGGTGGAGAGATTATAACTATAGGTTCAGATTCACATAAAGCATCAGACTTAGGAAAAGATTTTAAAAGAGCTTATGATTTCTTAGAAAGCATAGGAGTAAAATATATATCATCTTTTGATCAGCTAGATGTATCTTTTAAAAAAATAAAATAATTTCTTTAAAAGAAGGTGATTATGAACAAAAATACAAAAAACAAAGGGCTAACTTTTTTAGAAACAATAGTGGTTGTTACTATTATTTTTATTGTTAGCTCTTTTTTATTTGTAAAAATTATTAAAATCAATGAAAAATTTGATCTTGAAAAAGATAGAAGACTTTTGCAAATTACATTTTCAAAATATTCTATGAAGTCGCTTTATTTAAAAGAGAAATATTTAATTGAGTTGGATTTTTTAGAAAAGGAAGTAAGGATAAAAAGAAATAATTTTTTAGTGGAAAAACTATTTTTATCAAAAAAGTTAAATTATGAAATACCATATAATCGATCTAGAAATCCAAAGTTTAATGTAGAAACAACAATTACAGGAAATTTAAGTAAAGCTTTTACTCTTTATATTTTTGGTTATAGAGACCAAGTAGAAAATAGGTTAGCATTTTATACCTTTCAAAGAGAAAAAATTTTAAAAATAAATACATATTTAAATATGAACGTAAAAGGAGTGACATACGAGAATATAATACAATATCATTACTCCACAGAAGGCGAAGAAAGAGTTGGTTGGAAAGAGGAGGAGATATATTGAGGTATAAGATATATGCATTTTTTTTAATAACTGTTGTTTTAATAAAAGTTGAAACTGAAAGAGGTCATTTGAAAAAATATGTTAAAGTTTCAAATTCAGAAAAAAAAGTGAACCTTCAAATTCTAAAAATTCAAAGAGGGGTTTAAATGCAAGAAGATATATATTTTAAAAGAGATGTTTTTGAAATAAAAGAGTTGAAAGATTTAAAATATAACAAAGAAGATATAACAGAAATTTTAAATGAACTTATTTTTTATAGCTTGAAAGAAAGAGTTTCGGATATTCATATAGAATCAAAAGAGGGTTTTATTAAAATAAGAGTTAGAATAGATGGACATTTGAGAAAATATACTGAGATAAGCAAAAGTTTAGGTGTAAGATTAATAACCAAAATAAAATTGATGAGTGAGCTTGATATAGGGGAAAAAAGATTACCACAAGATGGGAGATTTAAAGGACAATTTAAAGATGAGAAAATAGATTTTAGAGTCTCACTAACACCAACGATTTTTGGAGAACGTGTTGTAGTTAGGTTATTAAAAAATAATATATCAGATCTTTCGATAGATAATTTAGGTTTTTCATCTAATAACTTGATTAGATTGAAAGATTTATTGAAAAAAAAGAGTGGATTATTACTTTTTTGTGGGCCTACAGGAAGTGGAAAGACAACGACACTTTACTCTATTGTTAATTATTTACAAAATGAAAATTTGAATATAGTAACAATTGAAGACCCAATAGAATATCAACTAACAGAAATAAATCAAATTCAGTGTAAAAGTGAGATTGGATTAGATTTTTCAACGATATTAAGAAGTGTTTTAAGACAAGATCCAGATATAATTTTAGTTGGAGAGATAAGAGATAAAGAAACAGCAGAGATTGCTTTAATGGCTTCTTTAACAGGACATTTAGTTGTCAGTACTCTACATACGATAGATTCATTATCAGCTATAGATAGATTGATAAATTTTGGAATAGATCGATTTATTATAGCTACAGCAATAACAGCGATTGAAAGTCAAAGATTAGTTAGAAAACTATGTGGTTATTGTGGAGGTGAAAAAAATAGGGAGTGTTGTAATGAAGGATTTAAGGGAAGAGAAGCTGTTGAAGAAATAATTTTTTTTAATAAACAGATAAGAGATTTTATACTTAACGGAACAACAAAAGAGCTAGAGGATTATTTGAGAGAGGAAGGATTTAAAAATCTTTTAGAAAACGGATATTCAAAGGTATCAGAAAAAATAACAACAAAAGAAGAAATATTAAGAGAGTGTTTTGTATGATTTTAAAAAGAAAAATTAAAGATAAGGAGCTTCAAAATCTATATTTAAGGATAGGAAGGTTGTTAAATGCTGGAATTCCTTTAAAAAAAGCAATTGAATTTCAAAAAAATAGTTCAAAAAATAAATTATTAAAATCTAGAATTTTGAATCTGGATAGAAGATTGCAAAAAGGAGAAAATATCTATTTTATATTAAAGGACGAAGAACTTATAAAAGAGAGGGAACTTCTGATTATTTATGTCTCTGAAAATATAGGAAAAATGGGAGATGGTTTTTTAAAAATAGCACAAATGAAAGAGAAAAAAGAGAGATTAAAAAACGAAATAAAAATAGCACTATCATATCCTATTTTTATTTTAGTTATATCGACAATAATAATTCTTTTAATATTTTATTTTATAGTCCCAAATTTTGAGACTGTTTATTCATTAAATCCAAATGAGCTCCCATTAATAACAAGATTTATCTTAAAAATTAAAAATATATTATCAAAATATCCCTACACAATTTTAATTTATATTTGTGTAGTTTTTTTTTGCTTAAAATCGAAAGTTATGAAAAAAACATTATATAAAATTCCTATAGTTAAAAAATTTTTAATTGAAAAATATATGATAAGTATTTTAGATAACTTATCAACTCTTTTAGAATCGGGTATTTCTATAGACAAAGGTATTGATATAATTTTAGAGAATTTAGAATCTGGATTTTTAAAAAATAAAATATATATTTTAAAAAATATAAAAAAAGGTGATCTTCTTTCTAATTGTTTTAAAAGATTAGGTTTTTTTTCTTTAGAAGAGATTGATATGGTTAGAGTTGGAGAAGAGAGTGGAAACGTAATTTTGATATTAAAAGAGATTGCTTTAGTGAGAGAGGAGGAGTTAAATAAAAGATTGAAAATGATTTTAAAATTAGTAGAACCATTTTTATTATTGATAATAGGAATAATAATAAGTGTTTTTGTTGTTGGTTTATATTTACCAATTTTAAATATAGACGATATTTTAAATGTTTAGAAGGAGGGTTAATGAAAAGAAGAGAAGGGTTTAGTGTTATTGAGATTATCTTAGTTTTAGGAGTTATTGGAATCTTAAGTAGCTTTATTGTGCCTAAGGTGAGGGATTATCTTGCTATGGCAAAAGATTCAAAAGCTATTAATACTCTTCAAAATTTGCGTGTTGCATCAGAGACTTACTATTTAGAAAAAGGTTCTTATCCATGGCCGAGTACTGGAATAACTAATATGTCTGAAGTATTGGAAAATTTAGAAAATTATATTGGAAAAAATAAAGTCCCAAAACCAGGAGATGGAGATGATCTTTTACTTGAAATAGGAGGAAGTAAGTCAACACCAGACGGAGAGATAACTTATGGTGGAGAAGTAAAAGTTAATTTAGACACAGGAAACACACATTTTATCTTAACTCCTAAAGATTCAAAACAAGAATATAATATTCGAGGAGAAAAATGGGAGGATATTTGATTCATATATTAGAGATATTTATTTTATTTGAAATAATATTTAGAGATTTCAAAGAGAAAATAATATTGAATAAAAGTAATATAGCACTTCTTTGTATAGGTATTTACTTTGGATTTTTTTATGGTGATTTGAGAGAACGAGTTATAGGAAGTGCTCTTTATACGTTACCATTTATATTTTTATATACTTATGGTAGCGATTTCTTTAAAAAAGAGTGCATAGGGTTAGGGGATATTAAGTTGATGATTTCAATAGGGATGTTATTGAAATTTCAAAATTTTATAAATATATTATTGTTTATAAACATAAGTTTTATTTCAGCGCTAATCTATATAGTTATTAAGTATGTATTTTTTAAAACTTTAGAAAAAGAGATAGCTTTTGGACCTTTTTTAATTTTTTCATACATAATATTAAAATATGGTGAGCTATATGACAAATTCTAAAAGAGGATCAACATATATAGAGATATTAATTTCACTGGTTATAATCTTATTAGTTATCAATCCAATATTTTCTGGAATCATATATTTAAAAAGAAATCTTAATTTTTTAGAAGATTATAAAATTTTAGAAAATGAAATTGAAAAAGTTAGGTCTTTTTATAAATGGAACAATATAGGTATAGATTATTTATCTGAAGATAAAGAAATAATAATTGATATAAAAAAGAAAATTATATATGAGGAGCTTTATAAATTTGAAATAATTATTTATAAGAAGTATTTAAAGAGAGAGAGTATTTTATATGTATATAAACAAAAATAAAGGGACTACTTTAGTAGAGATGATTGTAGTTTTGTTTATAGTTACAGTTATTTTGCAAATGTTCTATAGTTATATAAGGCATATAAATATAGAAAATAAAAGAGTTTTTAAAAAAATTCAAGAAAAAATGAACAGTGAAATTATTTTCAATAAAATTCAGAATTCGATGTATGAATCATATACTTATAAGATTTATCAATATTCAAATATGCCAAAAGTAATTGATTATTCAAGAGAAAGCTTAAAAGAAGGAAATATGTTA
>NZ_JTLI01000034.1 GCF_000799075.1 Cetobacterium sp. ZOR0034 | reverse complement strand
GAATCTATGACAAGTTTGGTCAAAGTGGAAAAGCTGAAGAGTTATTAGAGAAGTATGAACTTACAGCAGATAAGTTGATTTCAGTAATAAAAGAAAATCTTTAATTTGGAGGTTTTATGGAAGCTGTTGCTTTAGATTTAGATGGAACATTACTAAATAGTCAAAAAGAAATATCTCAAGAAAATAGAGCAATATTAAAAAAATTATCTAGCAACGGAGTTGAAATTTTAATTGTTACAGGAAGACCATATCCAATGACTAAAAAAATAGCTCAAAGTTTAGATTTTCCAGTTTCAGTAATATGTTACAATGGTGCTAGAGTTATTAATCTTAAAACAGATGAAATAATTTATGAAAAAGTTTTAGAAGAAGAACAAGTTCTTAAAATTATAGAGTTTTGTAGAGAAAATAAAAAAGATTTAAATCTTTTTCAAAATGATATATGGTATGTGGAAAATTTAGAAAGTTATGGAACTAAATATTATAAAAATAATTCTAAATTAGAACCTGTATTAAAATCTTTTGATACATTCAGTGATTTCAAAATGATTAAAAGTATTATAATTGATGAGAACCACATATTAGAAAAGATTGAGAAAGAATTAAAAGACAAGTTAGAGGATACAGTTTATTTTACATATTCTCAAGATAAGTATTTAGAAATACTAAATAAGGACGTTAATAAAGGAGCAACACTTAAAAATGTTTTAGAAACTAAAGGAATTAGAATGTCTGAATGTATAGCGTTTGGAGATGCACACAATGATTTGGAAATGCTACAATCTGTTGGTATAGGTGTGGCGATGGGAAATGCTCATGAAGTCTTAAAAAATAAAGTCAAGAATATAACTGAGACTAATGATGAAGATGGAGTAGCAAAATTTTTAAAAAAGATATTTTTGATGTAAGAATAAAACCCCTTTACTAATTATAAATATTCATATATAATCTAAGTTAATAGAAAAATATTAAGGAGTATTAATGGTAAAGAATATTGTATTTATTTTCTTGACTTTAGTTAGCTCTACTATGGCTTCGGTAGGAAGTTATTCAATCAATCAAAAATTAAATTTAGATCCAACTCTTTCGATAGACAACATCAAACTGAAGAATGGAAATAATTTTGCTTTTTCACCAAATAACTCAATAGAGAGTCTATATAAAGAATTAAATTTAACAAATAAAATGGAATTTACAACCTTTTCAAATGCGATTACGGGGATGAAAAAAATAAAGGGTGTAAAAGAGGATGTCATAACTATAGTTGATTTTACAAAATCTTCAATTAAAGAGAGATTCTTTGTAATTGATCTAAAAAATAAAAAAACGCTATTTTCAACATATGTTATGCATGGAAAAAATAGTGGTGAGAGCATACCTAAAGAGTTTTCAAATACTATAAACTCTTTTAAGAGTTCACCTGGATTTTATAAAACAGAAAATACTTATAATGGCGAATATGGGTACTCATTAAGATTAGAGGGATTAGAAAAAGGAATCAATGATAAAGCTAAAGAAAGAGCGATAGTAGTTCATGGATCACAGTATGCTAAACCGAAACCAGGAGCGAAAAAACTAGATAGAAGTTTAGGATGTCCAGCTATACCGAAAGAGATATCAGATAAAGTTATAAATAAAATAAAGGATGGAAGATTACTGTATATACATACAAATGAAAAGAGCTATGTTCAAAAAAGTTCTTTAATTTAATTTTCTGAAATTTTGAATATAAAAAATAGCAGCTACTTATTGAGCTGCTATTTTTTATTTTAAATCTATTTTTTGAGTAACCTTTTCATCTAGAGTAAATTTAAAATCATCATAGTTTGGTTTGAATTTAGGTCTGAAATTATTTGAAGATCCAGTAGGTTCTTTAGGTATTTTCATAAAATTTGTATCAAGAGTTCCATTTTCATTTTCATCATGAAAAACGATATAAGCATAATCTCCAGCTGGAAGTTCAGTTATATTGATAATAGTTTCATTAGGTACTAAATCGAATTTAACTCCTTTAAATACAGAATCTTTTTTCAAAAACCCCTCTTTTCCTTTATAAAGTGCAAGATATGCAGTTCCTTTTAATTCTCCATTGTTAATTATAACAGTTAAATCCGCCGAATAAAGTAGATTTGAAATAAGTATTGTTAATAGTAATAGTTTTTTTATCATAGATTCTCCTTTTATTTTTGTGTCACATAAGACATAACTTCTGCAAAGCTATCTCTGATAACTAAAGTAGCATATTGATCGTATTTAGTTTCATCAGCATTGATGATAATAAGATTTTTTCCTTTGAAATATTGTATATAGTATGCCGCAGGATAAACGGTAAGACTTGTTCCAGCAACGATAAGTGTATCAGCTTTTTTAATGGCATTAATAGCCAGTTCAGTAATTTCTTCATTTAGATTTTCACCATATAATGTAACAGGTGGCCGTGTTATCCCGCCACATTGACAGCTAAAGTTTTCTTTTTCTTTTTTTCCACAAGATAGACAATAAAAATGAGATATATTCCCATGAAGTTCTAATACATTTTTAGAACCAGCCTTTTGATGAAGATCATCAATATTTTGTGTAATTATGGCTTTTAATTTTCCATCTTTTTCTAAATCTACAAGAGCATAATGACCTTTATGTGGTTTTATACCATTAAAGTTCATTTTCTCACTCAGGAATTCATTAAAGATTTTTCTATTTTTTAAGAAAAAATTTATATGTAAAATCTCTTCAGGATTATATCCTTTGTATTCACGACTATAAAGGCCACCAGTTCCCCTGAAATCTTGAATGCCACTTTCTGTTGACGTACCAGCTCCTCCGAAGAAAACGATATTATCACTATTTTGAATTATATTTTTTAATTTGCTCCATTTATCATTCATATAAACACCTCATTTACGATAGTTATTAAGACTATTATAGTATATTATCTCAATCTATTCAATAAAACTTTATGTGATTATTTTATTTAGATAAAAATTATTCTATTTAAATAAAATAATGATATAATTAGAGTAAATCCAAGGGAGAGAATATGGAGATTAAATTAGAATATAAAAAACTAAAAATGGTATTAATTGTACTTTTTTTGGGAATGATTTTTCCTATTTTTTTAACGCATCAAAATTTTAAGATTTACGAATCCATAACTAAGGCATTGGAGTTATGGGATAAAGAACACCTTTTAATTGGGATGTTAAAGTTAGTTATAATGAATACTTTAAGATCAATACCGATGTATATAGCGATCTTTTTACTTTTTGATTCAATAGAGATTATAAAAAATGGAAGGAAAAGGAATTTTGAGAAAGTATTATTAATACTACCAATAATTCCTATAGCCTACAGTTTAATAAAGATTTTCTATGATATTCAACTTCCTGTTGGGAAGACAAGTATTTTAGGAGTGTTATGGTTTTGTTATTATGTAAAATTTGATTTAAAAAACATAACATATGTAGAAAAATATTTAGTTTTTTTATCCTTTATTGTAGGGCTACAATGGTTAGATGTAAGTAAATTTTTTAATTTTTTAGGTGTAGGAGAGATTACATCGGATTTAAATAAAGCTATAAATTTTATGGAAGCGGATGTGATTGTAACTTTAATTTGTATTAGTTTCTTCAGCTTTTTTACCTTATTTTCAATTTTATTGCTACATTTTTTTAAAGGACAAGAGGAAAGAATTGCAAGATCTAGATCAGAGATGGAAAATAGACATTTAAAAGAGGTTCAACTATTGGTTCATGATTTGAAAACACCGATTTTTTCAGTGGGAGCTCTATTAGAAACTCTCACCCTTCAAGAGAAGGATGAGAGAAAAAAACTTTATTTGAAAAAGATGGAAGATTCAATAGAAAAAACAAATATTATGATTGGTGAAATACTATCTGTAAAATCTGAGAAACCAATAGAAATTGAAGAGATGATGAGATTTATTTTTTCATTTTTATCAGTTCATAAAAACATTGAGGGGATAACTTATAAAAGTTATTTAAAAAAAGATTATAAACTAAAAGGAAATAGAATTTTATTATCTAGGGTAATAATAAATCTTATTGTTAACTCTTGGGAGGCAAATTCATCTGTTGTAAATATAATGGTTAAAGATTATAAAAGGAGATTAATAATCCAAATTGACGATTATGGTGATGGAATTGATATTGATAATATAAATGAATTAATAAAAGAGGGAGTATCTACAAAAAAATCATCAGGAAAAGGATTAGCTTTTGTAGTGAAAACTATAAAAGAGATGGATGGAAAAATATATTTTATAAAAAAAACAAAAATGGGAACAAAAATTTATATCATTCTAAAGGGGGATGAGTATGGGGAATAGTATGTTAATTATAGATGATTCAGAGGATATATGTTTTGCAATATCTGAATTTTTTATATATAAGGGATGGAGTGTAGAAACTGCTAATAGTGTGGAGAAATCCTTGGAAATAATGAAAAATAGAAAATTTGATATAATTTTGATAGATTATAACATGCCTTATATAAATGGAGCTATTGGTACGAAGCTAATAAGAACATTAGATAAAGAGGTATCAATAATTGCTTTAACAGTAGAGGGAAAAGAGATTGTAGCAGAAAGTTTTTTTGAAGCGGGAGCAAATGATTTTGCAATTAAACCTATAAAAATGCTTGATCTTTTTTCAAGGGTGAATGTTCATTTGAATAATAAAAAACCTTTAAAAGATGAGGATTCACTATCTAAAGGACTTCCTAAAGGGA
This sequence comes from Cetobacterium sp. ZOR0034, assembly GCF_000799075.1. Taxonomy (NCBI): domain Bacteria; kingdom Fusobacteriati; phylum Fusobacteriota; class Fusobacteriia; order Fusobacteriales; family Fusobacteriaceae; genus Cetobacterium; species Cetobacterium sp. ZOR0034. The sequence goes on along the minus strand of NZ_JTLI01000034.1, from coordinate 48,662 downwards.
TAGATAAAAATACTCTAAATATAGTTTTAGGATGCTTAAATAATAAGCAAGAATATATGGATGTTGATGAAATATCTAATTTAACAGGAGTTGCTACAAAAACAGTAAATCGATATATGAACTATCTTTTGAATGAAGAGAAAGTTATTTTAAATAATATTTATGGAAAAATCGGAAGACCTAAAAAAGAGTATAAACTAAAATAGAGATATAAACCCAAATTGTTTTATTTGATAGCAAAGAGGGTTTATTTTTTTTGTGAGAAAAAAGAGAAAAAAGAGAAAAATGGATGTTTTATTTACATTCAAAAATTCATAGAGTATAAATAATAGAAATGAAAGGGGAGTGAGTTATGAAAAAAAGATATTTATTAGGAGCAGTTGCAGTAACATTTTTTTCTTTTAGCAGTTTAAAAGCTGATTTTAAACCATTTGATGAAAATGGGAATATGATTAGAACTGGTAGAGGAGCAGAGGGGAAAGTTGGAATAGTTTCTACAAGTAAGTATGAAGCTAGTAAAATTGGAATGGATGTTTTAAAAAAAGGAGGAAATGCAATTGATGCAGCAGTAGCAGCAGGGTTTGCTTTAGGTGTTGCAGAACCAAATTCATCTGGATTAGGTGGAGGTGGATTTATGCTAATAAGAATTGCTAAGACAGGGGAAACAGTATTTATTGATTTTAGAGAGAGAGCACCAAAAAATTCAGCACCAAAAATGTGGGTACTAGATAAAGATGGAAAAGTAGTGGATAACGAAAAGGTTGAAGGTGGAAAAGCAGCTGGAGTTCCAGGAGAAGTGGCAGGACTACTATATGCTTTAGAGAAATATGGAACTATGTCAAGAGAGGATGTAATTAGACCAGCAGCAGACTTAGCAAAAAATGGTTTTGTTGTAACACCAACATTATCAGGAGATATGAAAAATAAATATGACTTGATGATTAAATATCCTGAGTTTGGAAAAACTTTTTTAACAGCAGATGGATTTCCTTATGAAACAGGAGATACTTTTAAAAATGAAGATATGGCTAAAACACTTGATTTAATAATAAAAAATGGTAAGGATGGATTTTATAAAGGTGAAGTAGCTGAATCTATTGTTGGAACTTTAAATAAGTATGGTGGAGTATTCACAATGGAAGATTTAGCAAATTATGAACCGAGAATTAGAAAACCTGTAGTAGGAAATTATAGAGGATATGAGATTATATCATCACCAGCTCCGAGTTCAGGAGGAGCAGTAGTTGTACAAATATTAAATATTTTAGAAAACTTTAAGGTTGGAGATATGGAAGTAAACTCTCCAGAGTATTTACACCTTTTCTCTGAAGCATTTAAGTTATCTTATGCTGATAGAGCAAAATATATGGGAGATACAGATTATACTCCAGTACCTTTAAAGGGATTAACATCTAAAAAATATGCAAAAGATTTATCTGAAAAAATTGATATGTCTAAATCAAAAGAAAGTATCGCTCATGACCCATGGCAGTATGAATCGGATGATACAACTCATTACTCTATAGCAGATAAAGAGGGGAATATGGTTTCAGTAACTAAAACTGTAAATGGAATTTTTGGAAATGGAGTAGTAGCAGATGGATATGGATTTGTCTTAAATAATGAGATGGATGATTTTGTTACAGGAGAAGGGCATCCGAACTCAGTAGCTCCAGGAAAAACTCCTCTTAGTTCAATGTCACCAACAATTGTACTTAAAAATGGCGAGCCATTTATGGTGTTAGGATCACCAGGTGCTACAAAGATTATAAGTACAGTGTCACAAGTAATAAGTAAAGTAGTGGATCATAATATGGGAATGCAAGAAGCTATTGATGCTCCAAGAATGTTTGATAATACATCTAATAAAATTAATGTTGAGACAAGAATTACTCCTGAAACTGTAGATAAGCTAAAATCTCTAGGACATGAGGTGAATGGAACATCAGAGTGGGATAGAGGAATGGGATCAGTTCAAGGAGTATTGTATAAAAAAGATGGAACATTAGAAGGCGGAGCAGACCCAAGAAGAGATGGAAAAGCAGTAGGTATTTAAAAGAGGAGGATGAATAGATGAAAAGATTTTTTACAACAATATTGTTTTTTATTTTAGGGGTTTTAGCTTTTGGAGAAAAATTTGAAAAACCTGTGTTATTAACTTCAGTAGGGCAAAGTGCTGATGTACAAATGGTAAGTGTGCTATTAAAAAAAGCTGGAGTAGAAGCAACTTTAGATAAAAATATTACTGGAGATAAACTAGGAATAGACAAGACAGTTGTAATAGCAATTGGAGGAAGTTCAAAGGGACTTGGTGCAGCAGGGATAAAAGTTGAAGATGAGCTAGCGAGAACTGAACAACTGCTAAAAATTGCTAAAGAAAAAGGAATAAAAATAGTTGGATTACATGTTGGTGGAGAGCAACGAAGAGGAGAATTATCTGATAAATTTGTAAACGCAACTGTTGGAGAGTGTGACTATTTAATCGTAGTCGAAGATGGAAATAAAGATCAACTATTTACAAAAGTAGCTGAAGAAAAGAAAATACCTTTAGTTCTTGTTCCTAAAATAAGTGGAGCAGTAGAGCCTCTAAAAGAGATTTTTTAATAAGCAAATAAAAAAGCTGCTAAAAATTTTTAGCAGCTTTTATTCAAAGGAGGAAAAAGTGTCGCAAGAATTGATAATATTTTTAGGAATGATAATAGTTTTTACATTTTCATGTTTTAAGCTGAAATTACCTGTGAGTATAGCTATGGTTTTATCAGCTATAACAGGAACATTAATAAGTGGTAATGGAATTCCTGTAAGACATTTAGTTGAAGGGATGTTTGGATATATCGATACTATTCTTGTAATAGCAACAGCTATGATTTTTATGAAAACTATTCAAGAGATAGGAACATTGAATGCTTTGAGTGCATCAATATTAAAAAAATTTCATTCAATCCCCTGGGTTTTACTAATTTTTTTAATGATTGTTAGTATGTTTCCAGGAATGATAACAGGGTCTTCAACAGCAGCAGTGTTAACAGCGGGAAGTATAGTAGCTCCAATACTTATGTTGGTTGGAATACCAATTGTTGAAACTGCAACAATTATTGCAATAGGTGGAATATTGGGAATGATTGCTCCTCCTGTAAATGTACCAGCAATGATAATTGGTGGAGGAATAGATATGCCTTATGTAGGATTTACAATTCCTCTTCTTTTACTAACAATTCCAGTAGCTATCTTTACAGTACTTTATCTAGGATTGAAATATGTAAAAAAAATAAATTATGATGAAATAAAGTCTAAAATAAATTTAGAAGATATTGAGAAATATGGTTGGAAACTTTATTTGCCAATAATATTAGGTGTTATTTTAATGGTTTTAGGAAAAGTTGTGCCAACAATATTTAATTTAGGAATGCCTTTAATATTTTTAATAAGTGCTGTAGTTGGATTATTTTGTGGTAAAAAAATTAACTTTATATCGGTTTCTAAGGAAGCGATAAAAGAAACATTACCAGTTTTAGGAATTTTAATGGGAGTTGGAATGTTTATTCAAGTAATGACTCTTACAGGAGTTAGGGGATTTATAGTTGTAAATAGTTTAAGTTTACCACCAGCAATGATATATGTAGCTATGGCAATAACAATTCCGCTATTTGGAGCAGTATCATCTTTTGGTGCTGCTTCAGTTTTAGGAGTTCCATTCTTGATGGTATTTTTAGCACAAAACCAGATAATAACAGCATCATCAATCTCTTTTATAGCTGGATTGGGAGATCTGATGCCACCTACGGCTCTAGCAGGAATATTTGCTGCTCAGGTAGTTGGATTAAAAGAGTATTCGTTAGTTTTAAAAAAATCAATGGTTCCAGCTTTGGTAATTATAGTTTACTCTATCTTGTTTATAGTTTTCTCTAAAGAGATAGCTTCGATAATATATTAGAGGAGAGTGATAAAAATGATGTTTATTTATTTAGGAATAACGCTATATACATTAATCATGGTCGTATTAAATCTTTTTGAAGAGAAAAGATTTTTTAGTCAGTTAAATGCGGCGTTAGTTATAATTCCTTTAATATTGAGATTATTAATGATAAAATAAAGAGGAGATTGTTGTATGAAAGGAAATAAAACTACAGGAGCTATACTTTTAGCTTGTTCTTTATTGATAGCTTTTATAGCAGGGAAAGAGTTTAAAAAAATGAGAGAGCCGGAGCCTATTGTAAAAGGAGAGGGAGTTACAGAAGTAAAGATGTTAAGTGAGTATTTTCCAGATATAAAAGGAACTAATATGGATACAGAGATCTATATTTTAAAAGGAAAAGAGGAGGGGGGGGCTACACTAATTTTAGGTGGAACACATGGAAATGAACCCTCAGGACTTTTAAGTGCAATTCTATTTATAGAAAATGCTAAAGTTGATAAGGGAATTGTCTATGTAATTCCTAGAACTAATAATAGTGGATACACACATAATGATCCCCAAGAGGGATCACCTCAAAGGTTTACAATTAAAACTAAAGATGGAGATAGATGGTTTAGATACGGGTCACGTGCAACTAATCCACTAGATCAATGGCCAGATCCAGACGTATATATTCATGCAAGTTCTGGGCAGCAGTTATCAGGAAATGAAACTAGAAATATAAATAGAGCTTATCCTGGAAGAGCAGATGGAACATCTACAGAAAAAGCTGCTTATGCAATAGTTCAACTAATAAAAAATGAAAAGATAGATATGACGATAGATTTACATGAAGCCTCACCAGAGTATCCAGTTATAAATGCAATAGTTGCTCACGATAGAGCGATGGGAATTGCATCAAATACAGTAATGAATCTAGAGTTTGAAGATGTAGCTATTGGATTAGAACCATCTCCTGTGAGTTTAAGAGGATTGACTCATAGAGAGCTTGGAGATTTTACAGATACATATGCAATTTTGATGGAAACAGCTAATCCAGCTCAAGGTAGATTAAGAGGAAAAACTAATGAAGCTTTAGTTGTAACTGGTGTTGATCCGACATATGTAAAAGCACAAAAGTTAGGTCGTTTATTTGTACCATTTGATGAAAAGGGACATCCTCTTGACGAAAGAGTATCAAGGCATGTTGGAAGCGTTGTAGAACTTATAAAAGTGATGGGAGAAAATGAACCTGAAAAAGAGATTATAATAGAAAACGTTCCAACAATTTTAGAGATAAGAGAGAACGGAATAGGAAACTACTTGAATAAAGTGACAAAAAATTAAGAGGTGAGTTATGGAAACTGTTGTTTTTACTTTCATAGGGATATTTTTTATAAAATTAATTTATGAAAAGATATCGTTAGAAAAAGCTAGAAAAAAAATAAAGATGGTTATTCATGTAAATGGAATAAGAGGTAAATCAACAGTTTCTAGACTTATTGATGCAGGATTAAGAGATGGGAAAAAAAGAATATTTACTAAGGTTACTGGAACAGAACCAAAATATATAGATATTAATAATCAAGAAAAAAATATAAAAAGAATAGGAAAAGCAAATATAAGAGAGCAGATAAAGATTATAAAAAAAGCTGCAAAAAGTGAAACAGAGATATTAATTTTGGAGTGTATGGCTGTGAAGCCAGAGTTACAAAAGATATCAGAGGAAAAAATTGTAAAAGCAGACATAGCTGTGATAACTAATGTGAGATATGATCATTTGGATGAGATGGGAGAAAGCTTAGAAAAAATTACGAATTCACTTTGTAATACGATACCTCAAAATGGAATTTTAATAACTGGAGAAGAGAAAAATTTAGATATAATTAAAGAGAAAGCTGAATCAAAAGTAACTAAAGTTTTATTCATGGACGAATTAAAAGATGACTATAAAAAGATAGACTTTATAGAGAATGTAGCAGTAGCTTTGAAAGTTTGTGAGTATTTAGGTGTAAGTAGAGAAGTAGCATTAGAAAGAATGAAAAAGTATAAAAAAGACTCGGGAGTTTTAAAAGAGATAAAATTTCTAAATTCTCAAGGTAAAAAGATAAGTTTTATAAATCTTTTAGCAGCCAATGATCCTGATTCTAGTGAGAAGATTATAAAAAAATTTGAGAGTGAAGAGTTATGGACTAGAAAAAAATACCTTATGGTTAATAATAGAAGAGATAGATTAAGCCGATTAGAACAGTTTGTAAATTTTGTTGAAAAACATGAGGAAAAATTTGAAAAAATATTTATCTCAGGAGAGAGTATAAATATTTTTTGTAAAAAACTTAATAAAAATATAAATAAAGTTGAAATTTTAAAAAATGTAGAACAATTCGATATTTTAACTGAAGATTCAGTTATTTTTGCGGTAGGGAATATATGTGGAAAGGGAAAAGAATTATTAAAAGTGATTGAAAGTAGGGGTATAGATGAATGAGAGTATAGTTATAATTGGGGTACTGTTAAGTATTTTATTTTATGAAGTGAGTGAATTATCTCCTGGAGGACTTATTGTTCCTGGATATTTTGCACTTTTTTCAAATGATCATAAAAGAATATTAGCAACTATATTAGTCGCATTTTTAGTATTAGTAGCTGTAAGATTTTTAGAAAAATATCTTATAATATATGGAAGACGTAGATTTGCAATATATATTATAATAACTTTTTTGCTTAAAAGATTTATGGGAGAGTTAGATTTTGAGATTTTAATTGGAGGAGAGGTAATAGGGCTTCTTATACCTGCAATTTTAGCTCAAGATTTGGATAGAAACGGAGTAAAAAAGACTTTGCCAGCACTTCTTATATTAACAGGAGTCATAAAAAGTATTATTATAATAAGTGGGAGTTTTATATGAAAAAATATTCATTATATTTATTGGCGATTTTAGTTGGAATATTTTTAATCTTAGGAGATATGGAGCTTGGAGATAAACATGAAAGTTTTAATGAGATGTTAAAAGCTAAAAATTTAATGGCGAAACTTTCTAGAGAGATATACAATGAAAAGATAAACAGAGGAATTAATATTGATAGGAAATTAGATATTTTAGAAAGTGGTTTGATAGGAGAGGAGTTCACAGGAATAACTACAACTTTAGGAGATTTGGATAGTAAGAGAATATCTACAAACCCAGAATTTGCAGCTTATTTTGTGAAAGAATTGAAAAATAAAGGATTGAGAAAAGATGATGTTGTATATGTAAATATGTCGAGCTCATTTCCAGGACTTAATCTATCTTTAATATCAGCTTTAGATACTCTTAATTTAAGAGGAGTTATAATAAATTCCATTGGATCATCAATGTATGGAGCTAATAACGAAGAGCTTACATTTTTAGAAATGACAAATCTTTTAAAACATAAAAATATGATAAAAAATAATATAGAACTTTATACTTTAGGTGGAGATGCAGATGAAGGGTTAAATTTTGATGAAGATACGAAAGAGTACTTAGTAAAAAGATTAAAGAAGATAGATATTCCAAAATTAGATTTTAAAGATTTAAATGACAATATAGAAAAAAGAATAGCTTACTATGAGAAATATCCAAATCCAAAATATTTTATAAATATTGGTGGGAATTTAGTTTCTTTTAAATTAGAAAAATATTATGAAAGTTTAGAAATTCCTACTTTAACTATGTTAAATATTAAACAGATAGCTCTTGCTAATGGAATATCTCAAAAAAAGTTATACGCTAAAACACAAAATACTATATCTTATACTATTATTATAATATTTTTTATAATTTATATTTTTTTTAAAATGTTTCGTTGAGTATAAGATGCATTTGTTATAAAAAAAGATTGAAAAAAAAACAAAATGTGTTATTATTTAAAAATAAGTTGAATTGGGGAAAATTAGTATTTTTGACTACAAAGTATTAAGGAGAGTTTAGTTATGAAACGTTTTAATATTGAAACTGCTATATATTTTGGAGAAGGATCTCTAGAAAAATTAAGGGAGTTAGATAATAAAAAGATACTAATTGTATGTGACAAATTTATAGGGGCATCTGATATTTTAAAAAAAATATTAGATAAACTAGAAAAGTGTGAAGTTTTAGTTTTTGATGAGATTATACCAGATCCTACAATAAAAATTGTTGCAAAAGGTGTGCAGCTTCTAAAGAGAAAAAAATTTGATTTGATAATCGCTTTAGGAGGAGGATCTTCAATAGATGGAGCTAAGGCTATAAGAGAGTATTATAAAAGAATAGATGAAAATATAGATATAGATTTTTATGCTATTCCAACAACAAGTGGAACAGGTTCAGAAGTAACAGAGTATTCTGTTATAACAAATGAAAAAGAAAGTTTAAAGTATGCTTTGACAAATGAGGATTTATTGCCAACAATAGCAATATTAGATCCAGAGTTAGTAAAATCAGTTCCAAAAAGTATAACTGCAGATACAGGAATGGATGTATTAACACATGCAATAGAAGCTTATGTATCTAAGGAAGCTTCTGATTTTACAGATGCTTTGGCAGAAAAAGCTTTTGAATTAGTTGTAAAAAATTTGAAAAAAGTTTATGAAAATGGAAATGATATATATGCTAGAGAAAAAATGCATAATGCTTCATGTTTAGCAGGTCTTGCATTTAACACAGCTGGACTGGGATTAACTCATAGTTTATCTCATATGATTGGAGGAAGATTTCATATTCCTCACGGAAAAATAAATGCAATTATACTTCCTTACGTAATTAAATTTAATTCAGATATAGATAAAAAATCATACTTAGATTCAGAAAATGAAACTTTAAAAAGATATCAAAAGTTAGGAAAAATAGCTGGTCTTCATGGGATTAATCCAGTTATTAGCACAAGTAACTTAATAAATTATATTCAGAAGTTACAAAAATCTGTTGGTATTCCTAAAAATTTAAAAGAATTAAAAGTTGATGGAAGTTCACTGCTACAGGATGTAGAAGAAGTTTATGGAATAGTAATGAAAGATGTATGTACAAAAACAAATCCAAAAGAAATTAAGAAAGAGGATATGAAAGCACTATTGAAAGATATTGTGGGATAGAAGTTTAGGAGTGATAAAATGGAAAAAGAGAAGTACTATATTGGAGAAGTTGAAAAAATTTGTGGTATAGCGAAAAAAACTCTGAGGTTTTATGACAAAATAGGACTACTTTCACCCTTTGAAATAAATAGTAATGGATATAGATATTATAGTAAAGACAATTTATATACAATACCAGTAATAAAATATTATAAACAGAGTGGATTTACACTAGAGAGTATAAAAAAAGTTATGAATGACTTTAATTGTCAACATATTGAAGAAAGTTTTTCAGAAAAAATAAAAGATTTAGAAAAGATGGAAAAGGAGCTAGTTTTAAAAAAACGCTCTCTTGAAGATTGGAACTCTTTGGTGAAAGAAGCCAGAATGGTTTTAGAATATAATTTGACAGATGTAAAAGTAAAATATTTAGAGAAAGATAGATATATATATCACACACAAGAATTTAATGAAGATTATATAAGTTCTGTAATAAATATAGATTTTACTAATTATATAGAGGAGATAGGAAATGCAATAACAGGACCTGTTATAATTGAGTTCTCCTCTTTAGAAAATAAATTAAAAGGAAAAAATCAAAAGATAAGAATGCTTCAAAAAAATCTTATAAAATGTGATTCAGAACTTTTAACTGATTTTGGAGGAAAACTTGTTGTTTCTTGCTACCATATTGGTTCTCATAGAAATATAAAAGAAACGTATAAAAAAATGTGTGATTGGGCAAAGCTTCATAACTATAGACTTGAAGATTGTTGCTATGAAAGATATGTGATGGATTATTGGACCACAAAAGATGAGGATAAATTTGTAACAGAAATAATAATGAATATAAAATAATAAAGGTTCCAGTAAAGTGGAATGCAAAAAACAGGTTGGCAAACTTATTTGCTAACCTGTTTTTTTATAATTTAAGTTCTAAAAACGAAATTATAGCTTTATATACAGATTATAAATTTGTAAATTAAACACAAATTTTTCTTGACATTAAACATATATGGAAGGTTTATACTTGTATTATAACAAGGAAAAAATAATAAATTCCCCAATTTATTATGAAAAAGAGTGAGAAGGAGGAGTTATGCCAGAAGCAATATTCAAGGAAACGGCAGAAGTTGAATTTTTAGAAAAAGAAGTAAAAATTACAATGTTGAAGGAACAAAGTAAAAAAGAATTTTTAAAAAAGGGTATTAAAATTGGATTATTTTCAGGAATGACTTATGGTATTTATACAGCTTTTTTAACTTTAGGAATGACTAAAGGAGTTTGGACAGATTGGTATGGTCCGAATTTAACAGGACTTTCAACTTTTGTAATTGTGTATCTATTAGCAGCATTGGGAAATGCAATAAATGATACTTGTAGCGCATTTTGGGCTTTAGGTAATGCTGGTTATCAAGGAAAACTTGGAGACTTTGGAAGAACGTTAAACACAAAACCTGGGAAAATGCTTATGTTAGCAGCAATGCTGGGAGGACCAATAGCTGGAACGGCTTATGTAATAGCTCTTCAAATGGCAGGATCAATAATAGTTCCAATATCAGCCCTTTGTCCTGCAATAGCAGCAATTTTAGGAAAAATATTTTATAAACAAGAGATTAATAAAAGAATGGCTTTTGGAATTTTAATATGTGTATCTGCAAGTTTTTTAATAGGAAGTACAAGCTTTGTTGGAGAAGAGATTTCAACAGAAGTTTTACTAGGAATTTTAATAGCAATAATAGCAGCTTTTGGTTGGGGATTTGAAGGATGTGTTGCAGGATATGCATCAGCTATGGTAGATCCACAAATTGGAATATGTGTTAGACAATTAACTTCAGGACTTACAAATATATTTATAGTTTTACCTATACTTGGGTTCTTAAGTGGGGATGTAACAACAGCAATAACACTTACGATGAAAGCTTTTTCTAGTTCACCAGCAATGTTCTGGTTTATATTAAGTGGACTTGCAACATTTGTTTCTTTTACAGCCTGGTATACAGGAAACAGTATGTGTGGAGCAGGTCTTGGAACAGCATGTAATGGAACATATTCATTCTTTGGACCATTCTTCTGTTGGTTATTCTTAGGAGTTATCGTTGGAATAGATGGATGGGCTCTTCCTATGGTAGCTTGGATTGGTGCAATAGTAATGGTTATTGGAATCTTAATAATTGCAGTAAATCCTTTGGAGTTTTTAAAAAAGAGGGAGGAATAATCGTGATGCCACTTAACTATGCAATATTGAAATATTTTACAAAGCATGAAAGTTCATCTGTTTATGAGGTGATGGAGTCTTTAAAAAAGGATTACCAAAATTTTAAGTCCTTTAATAAAAACTCTATAATAAATGCTTTGATGACAGCTGAAGCAAATGGATTAATTGAAGAAGTAAATGCAGATTTAGATGAAAACGGAAACTTAGTTTTATACTATGAAGCTAATAAAGAAAGTAAAGATATAATCAATAGTTTTATAAAAGATCAATAATTAAGTTTGGAGGATAAGATGAAATATTATGGAAATGAAGCTTTAGGATTAGTTGAAACACTTGGACTTGTTCCAGCTTTAGAAGCGGCAGATAAGATGTTAAAAGCTGCTAATGTTGAATTAGTATCTTATGAAAATGTGGGGTCAACACTTGTTACTATAATGGTAAAGGGAGATGTGGCAGCAGTTAAAGCAGCAGTTGAAGCAGGAGCGGTAGCAGCGGCGGCAGTAGGAAAGTTAACAGCTAAAAATGTTATGCCAAGACCTATAAATGAGATTGGGAAAATAGTAACAGTTCATGATATAGATCAATAATCAAAGGGGAGTTGACTTGAATGTTAAGAAGAGAAGCAATAGGATTGATAGAGACATTTGGATTAGTTTTTGCTTTAGAGGCAGCAGACGCTATGTGTAAAGCAGCAGATGTGGAGTTAATAGGATATGAGAATGTAGCATCGGGATACATAACTGTTATAGTGACAGGAGATGTTGGAGCTTGTAAAGCAGCAGTAGATGCAGGAGTGAATGCAGTAACTAGTATGGAGGATGGAAATCTGTATAGTTCAATAGTTATAGCCAGACCACACTATGATATACAGAAGATAATTGATAAGTATGCTATTCCAAACTTATAAAATAAGAGGTGGAATTAAAAATGACGATTATAGATAATGATTTACTTTCTATGCAAGAAGCTAGAATAATAGCTGAAAATTCTAAAGAGATTCAAAAGATTTTAAAAACTTTTTCTCAAGAACAGTTAGATAAAGTTATAAATAACATAGAGAAAAAACTAAAAGAAAATATCAAACAGATAGCCTTTGAACTATATGAAGAGATTGATTTTGGAGTGAAAGAGGATAAAGTTACTAAGTTAAACTTACTTTTAGAAAATGTTATAGAAAAGTTAAGGGGTATGAAATGTGTAGGAATTATATCTCAAGATAATAAAATATCTAATATTGGAGTTCCAATCGGAGTTATTGTAGCATTTTGTTCTGAGTGTAATCCGATATCAACATTAATTTATAAGATCTTAATAGCTGTAAAATCTGGAAATTCAATAATTTTTAATTTACAGAAGAATTCAAAAAAAACAATGATGAAAACATTGGATTTAATAATTGAAGCAGCTGAAGAGGTTGGATATCCAAAAGGAGCTATTTCATATTTAAGCAGAATTTCTCTAAATGGAACGAAAGAATTGTTAAATCATAATGGTGTAGATTTGATTTTAAACACTGGGGTAGAGGAAATTCTACCAGAGATTTATAAAAGTGGAAAAACTTTAGTTTATGGAAGAACTGGAAATACTCCTGTATTCATTGAAAAAACTGCTGATATAAAAAAAGCTATTTTAGATATAGTTATAAGTAAAGCTTTTGATAACGGAGTCATGCCAGGAGCAGAACAAGCAGTAGTTGTAGATAAAGTTATTTTAAATGAAGTAATAAAAGAGTTTGAATTAAATGGAGCTTACTTTTTAAATGAAATTGAAAGTGAGAAAATAAAAAGTCTTATATTTGATTCAAAAGGTGATTTTAGAAAAATATATATTGGAAAAGATGCACAGTTTTTAGCTCAACGAGCAGAAATAACGATACCAAAAAATGTGAAGATACTTATTTCAAAGGAAAGGTATGTATCTTTAGATAATCCATTTTCCAAAGAAAAATTATGTCCAGTACTTTCATTTTATGTAGAACAAGATTGGATGAGTGCTTGTGAGAAATGCATAGAACTTCTATTAAATGAGAAGCAAGGACATACTTTAGTAATTCATTCTAAAGATGAAAATATTATTAAAGAGTTTTCTTTAAAGAAACCTGTAGGAAGAGTTTTAGTAAATACATCTGGAAGTTTTGGAAGTATGGGAGGAACAACAGAACTATTTCCATCAATGACATTAGGATGTGGAGTTATTGGAAGAGGTATGACTTCAGATAATGTTTCTCCAATGAATTTAATATATATTAGAAAAGTTGGTTATGAAATAAAAAGTTCTGAAGTCTTATTAGAAAAGTATAGAGAGAAAAGAGATGAAGAGCTAGAGATATTAAAAAAATTAGAAAAAATATTGAAAGATATTTTATCTTAAGGAGCGTAATATGGAAATTCGAGAATTTTTAAATAAATTTATGAAAGCTACTGAAAATATGTCAGTGGAAGAAAGAGAAGCTTTACTAAAAATGTTTCAAGGAATAAGCCATGAAATAAAAGGTGAAAGCTATGAAAAAGAAAATTACAATTACACGAATGAGTGTAAAGAAGTTCCTGAAAAAATAACTGAAAGATTGGCAAAATTAAAGGAAAATTATTTAAAACAGATTCCATCTATAACTATTTATAGAGCAAAAGCTTTAACAAAAATAGCTAAAGAAAACCCTGGACTTCCAAAAGCAATATTAAGAGGAAAGAGTTTTAAATATTGTTGTGAAACAGCACCACTTGTGATTCAAGATGGAGAATTAATTGTAGGATCACCAAATGGAGCTCCAAGAGCTGGTGCATTTTCACCAGATATAGCTTGGAGATGGCTAGAAACTGAATTAGAAACAATTTCAAAAAGACCACAGGATCCATTTTGTATATCTGAAGCAGATAAACAAACTTTAAAAGATGAAATTTTTCCATTTTGGGCAGGGAAATCGGTAGATGAGTATTGTGAGCAACAATTCCGTGAGGCTGGACTTTGGGAATTGTCTGGAGAATCATTTGTTTCTGATTGTTCATATCATGCTGTAAATGGAGGTGGAGATTCAAACCCAGGTTATGATGTAATTTTAATGAATAAAGGGATGTTAGATGTAATTAAAGAGTCTAACGAAAAGTTAGAAACTTTAGATTATGCTAATCCAGAAGATATAGAAAAAATATATTTCTATAAATCATTAATAGATACAGCAGAAGGAGTTATGATATATGCTAAACGTATGTCAGAGTATGCCGCTCAATTAGCTGCAAAAGAGTCAAATCCCAAAAGAAAAGCTGAGCTTTTAAAAATATCAGAAATAAATGCAAGAGTTCCAGCGCATAAACCCCAAACATTCTGGGAAGCAGTTCAATCAGTATGGACTATTGAATCACTTTTAGTTGTAGAAGAAAATCAAACTGGAATGTCAATTGGTCGTGTGGATCAATATATGTATCCGATGTTTAAAACAGATATTGAAAGTGGAAGAATGTCAAAATATGAAGCTTTTGAAATAGCTGGATGTATGTTGATTAAAATGTCAGAGATGATGTGGTTAACTAGTGAAGGTGGGTCTAAATTCTTTGCAGGATATCAACCTTTTGTAAATATGTGTGTTGGAGGACTTACAAGATGTGGTAAAGATGCAACAAACGACTTAACATATCTGCTTATGGATGCAGTTAGACATGTGAAAGTTTATCAACCATCACTTGCTTGTCGTATTCATAAGTCATCACCACATGAATATTTAAAAAAAATAGTTCAAGTTATAAAAGCTGGTCTTGGATTCCCTGCTTGTCATTTTGATGATGTTCATATAAAAATGATGTTAGCTAAAGGGGTTTCGATTGAAGATGCAAGAGATTATTGTTTAATGGGATGTGTTGAACCTCAAAAGTCAGGAAGATTATATCAGTGGACATCAACAGCCTATACTCAATGGCCAATCTGTATTGAGTTGGTTTTAAATAATGGAGCAACTCTATGGTATGGAAAAAAAGTTTGTCCAGACTTAGGAGATGTAGATAGATATAAAACTTATGAAGAGTTTGAAGAAGCTGTAAAAAATCAAATAAAATATATAACAAAACTTTCAAGTATAGCTACTGTTATAACTCAAAAAGTTCATAAAGATTTAGCTCCAAAGCCACTTATGTCAATGATGTATGAAGGATGTATGGAAAAAGGTAGAGGGGTAGAAGCTGGAGGAGCTATGTATAACTTCGGTCCAGGAGTTGTATGGAGTGGATTAGCAACTTATGTTGACTCGATGGCAGTTATTAAAAAACTTGTATTTGAAGATAAAAAATATACATTAAAAGATATAAAAGAAGCATTAAAAGCAGATTTTGTAGGATATGAAACTTTAAGAAAAGATTGCTTAACAGTTCCAAAATATGGAAATGATGATGATTATGTAGATTATATAGCAACAGATTTAATTAACTTTACAGAAAACGAACATCGTAAATATAGAACTCTGTACTCTATATTAAGTCATGGAACACTTTCTATTTCAAATAACACTCCTTTAGGACAAATAACAGGAGCTACACCAAACGGACGTAAAGCTTGGACTCCACTTTCAGACGGAATAAGTCCTACTCAAGGAGCAGATACAAAAGGACCTACTGCAATAATAAAATCAGTTTCCAAAATGGCGTGTGATAGCATGAACATAGGAATGGTTCATAACTTTAAGTTAATATCTGGTTTACTTGAAACTCCTGAGGGAGAAAATGGAATTATAACTCTACTGCGTAGCGCTTGTGCTTTACAATTAGGAGAGATGCAATTTAACTATTTAGATAATGAAACTTTACTTGCAGCTCAGAAAAATCCAGAAGCATATAGAGATTTAATAGTTCGTGTTGCAGGATATAGTGCTTACTTTGTTGAGTTATGTAAAGATGTACAAGATGAAATTATAAGTAGAACGGTGTTAACACACTTCTAAAATTTGGAGAAACTTATGGAAAATAACCATTTTGAAAGAAAAGCAAGAATTTTTAATGTTCAAAAATATAATATGTATGATGGCCCTGGAGTAAGAACTTTAATATTTTTTCAAGGATGCCCTTTAAGATGTAGATGGTGTGCTAATCCAGAAGGACTAGAAAAAAGATATAGAGTTATGTTTAAAAGTAATAGTTGTATTGACTGTAATAGATGTAAAGATGTTTGCCCTGTTAAAATTCATGGTGTGGGTATAAATAATACTCACACTATTGACAGGACAAAACAGTGTATTGGTTGCAAAAAATGCGAACAAGAATGTAATCAAGAGGCACTAAAAATAGTCGGTGAAGATAAAGGAATATCAGAATTATTAAAAGTTATAGAAGAGGATCGTACATTTTATGAGATGTCGGGAGGTGGAGTAACCCTAGGTGGTGGTGAAGTTTTAATGCAACCAGAGGCAGCTATAAATCTGTTGATGGTCTGTAAAAATGTTGGATTAAATACAGCAATAGAAACTTGCGGATATACAACTTTAGATGTAATAGAAAAAGTTGCGGAATATGTAGATCTATTTTTATTTGATATAAAACAAATAGATTCAGATAAACATTTTCATTGGACTGGAGTTAGAAATGAAAGAATTTTAGAAAATTTAAAATACCTTTTAGAAAATAAGTATAACGTGGAGATTAGAATTCCATTAGTAAAAGGTGTAAACACTGAAAGTATAGATATAGATAATTTAATTAAATTTTTATTACCATATAAAGAATTTAAAAATTTAAAAAGTGTGGATTTATTACCGTATCATAAGATGGGTGTAAATAAATATGAACAGTTAGGTATGGACTATGAGATGAAAGGTGATTTTCAGTTAACTAATGATGAGTTAGACCAAATAGAGAATTTAATAAAAAAATATGATTTACATGTTAGAGTTATACGTCATTAATTATTAGTTGTCTAAAACTATAGAAGGTGAAGGAGATGCTTAAATTTATAACAGAGGGGTATCTGAGAGAGCTATATAGAAAAGAGCCTTTTGAATGCTTTCAAATAGAGCAAAACCAAAGATTAACTCCTGGAGGGAGACAGTATCTATTAGATAAAAAAGTAAAAATAGAAAATTTTGATGAAAATAAAAAAAATATTCAAGTTGTTTTAGATAAAAAAAATATTTATAGACTTAGAAGCCTGGAGATGGAAATCTACTCTTTGGTAAGTGAACTTTTGAATAAGAATATAAAGATTGCTGCAGAAATTTTAGAAATAGGTAAAAGATTAAAAAATGTATCAGATACCCTAGAGGGAAAGTGTGAACTCTTAAAACTTCAGGAGGAAATAATTTCTTGTAGTGAGAGTCAAGAACCAAATGAAAGTTATCTATATTTTAAAAATGGAAGATATATATTTTCTTTAAAAAAATTAATTTTTGAACTACATCTTTGTAAAGATCTCTTTTTAAAAAATGAGGATATTGTTGAAAATGTTGATCGGATAATTAGTAAGATGGAAAAAGTATTGCTTCATATGATGGAGGAGTTATGAGTTTAGAAAAAATTATAGATTTTGATTATTGTGATAGCCTAGTGGCTGAGTTTGAAAAAGTTATAAAAAATCCAAAATTAACAAAATCATCTGTTTATTATACAGGAGTAGATTTAGGAACAGCTTGTGTAGTGTTAGCGGTTTTAGATGAAGATTATAATCCAGTAGCAGGAGCTTATAGATATGCTGATGTTGTAAAAGATGGAATGGTAGTTGATTACATTGGTGCTATAAAAATAGTTAGAGAGTTAAAAAAAGAGATCGAAGATAAATTAAATACAGAGCTTTTATATGCAGCTGCAGCGATTCCACCAGGAACAGATACTATAGATGGAGGAGCTATTAAGAATGTAGTTCAAGCGGCAGGGTTTGAGTTAACAAATCTTTTAGATGAACCTACGGCAGCAAATCAAGTTTTAAAAATAAAAAATGGAGCAGTAGTTGATATAGGTGGTGGAACAACAGGAACTTCCATATTGAAAAATGAAGAAGTTATATCTGTTGCAGATGAAGCTACAGGAGGAACACATTTTTCTTTAGTAGTTTCAGGAACATATGGGAAATCATTTAAAGAAGCTGATGAGTTTAAAAGAGATGTAAAAAATCATAAAGAATTATTGCCTATTCTCAAGCCAGTTATAGAAAAGGTAGCTTCAATAATAAACAGCCATATTGAAGGATATCATGTTGAAAATGTAGTGCTAGTTGGAGGAACAGCTTGTTTAACTGGAATTGAAGAGGTTATTCAAAAAAATGTTGAAGTAAATGTATATAAACCTAAAAATCCAATGTTTGTAACACCGTTAGGAATAGCTTTAAGTTGCACACAAGAAATATTAGATTAAAGTTATAAGGAGAAAGAATGATTATAGCAAAAATAATAGATAATGTTTGGGCAACAAGAAAAGCAGATGAACTAAATGGTTTGAAATTCATGCTAGCAGAAGAGATTGACGCAGCAGCAACAAGAAAAAGATTAGTAGCGGTAGATGTTATTGGAGCAGGGATTGGAGATAGAGTTATTATAAGTACAGGTTCTTCAGCAAGAGAGATGATCGGAAGAAGTGTTCCAGTAGATGCAGTTGTAGTTGGAATAATTGATGAAGATTGTAAGTTAAAGTAGTTTGGAAAGGAGAAAAACTTGAAAAAACTAATATGTGCAAAAGATTTAGAAGAGATCTTAGAAAATGGAGTGAAAGAGATTAGAATAGATAAAGATACAATTTTAACTCCATCAGCAAAAGATGTTATAAAAAATAGTGATATTAAAGTTTTAATAAAAGAAAAAAAAGAGGAAAATGAAATTTTAAAAGATATTGATATGGATAAAATCATGGAGTTTTTTAAAGTTGTTTCCAAGGACCAAGGTTTACAAAAAGCTATTATGAAAATACTTTTAAATGAAAAAAAGTTTGAAAAAGAGTGTGACTCCAATGGCTTTACATTAATTAAAGGAGAGAGTATAAAATTTGATAAAATTTTTAAAAATTTAAATATATATTCTCAAAATTTAATAAATACAGATGAAGAGATAATAGGAATTATAAAAATTCAAAAAGATAACTTCATAAAAAAAACTAAATCAAAGGGAAATCTTTTTATAATAGATGGAGAAGTTGAAATAGTTTTAAATGGAAAGAAATATTTAGGAAAAAGCGGAGATTTAATAAATATTCCAAAAAAAACTGAAATAAAAATAGGGTCAAAAGATATGGCAAAAGTGTTATATTTCTCGAAAGATTTAAATTGGAGTGAGCCCCTTTTATAAAGTAGGGAGGTAAAATGCAAGCTTTAGGAATGATAGAAACAAAGGGTTTAGTTGGAGCTATAGAAGCGGCAGATGCTATGACAAAAGCTGCTAATGTGACATTAATAGGAAAAGAAAAGGTTGGTAGTGGATTAATAACTGTAATGATTACTGGTGATGTAGGAGCAGTAAAGGCAGCAGTTGATGCAGGGGCTGTTGCTGCAGAGCAAGTTGGACATTTAGTTGGAGTTCATATTATAGCAAGACCTCATGATGAAATTGAAAATATTTTAAGAAAAGAGATAGTTGAGAAAGAAATTATAGAAGAAACTATTGTACAGCTTGTTGAAGAAATAAGTGAAGTAATTCCAGAAGAGATTATTGAAGAGATAGAAGAAAAAGCTCAAGAGGAAGTTTTACAGCGAAAAGTAGCTAGGAGGAAAAAATAAAAATGTTTGATAAAGACTTAGCATCTATTCAGCATGCAAGAGATTTAGCAAGAAAAGGTAAGTGTGCAGCTAACAAAATCTCTGAATACACTGAGGAACAAATTGAAAAAATAATTAAAAATATGGTTAAAGTTGCTAATAAAAATGAGTTGTACTTAGCAAAAATGGCTGTTGAAGAAACCGGATTTGGAAAAATTGAGGATAAAGCATTTAAAAATCACCTAGCTTCAACAGTTCTATATGATTCAATTAAAGATATGAAAACAATTGGTGTAATAGAGGAAGATGAAACTAAAAAAGTTATGAGTATAGCTGAGCCAATGGGACTTATTTTAGGAATCGTTCCTTCTACAAATCCAACATCAACCGCGATATTTAAATCTATAATTGCTGTTAAATCTAGAAACGCTATAGTATTCACCCCTCATCCATCAGCACAAAAATGTACAAGAGAAGCAGTAAAGCTAATGTGTGAAGCGGCAGTAGAAGTTGGAGCTCCAGATTGTATAATTAGTTGCTTAGAGATGTGTACTATGGAAGCCACAAATGAATTGATGAAAGCTTCAGAAGTAGCACTAATAATAGCAACAGGTGGACCAGGAATGGTAAAAGCAGCTTATAGTTCTGGAAAACCAGCTCTAGGAGTTGGAGCAGGAAACTCTCCAGCATATATAGAAAGAACAGCAAATGTAGAGAAAGCTGTAGAAAATATTATAGCAAGTAAAACTTTTGATAACGGAACTATCTGTGCATCTGAGCAATCGATAATTTGTGAAGAGTGTAATGAGATTCAAGTTATAAAAGAGTTTGAAAAGCAAGGTGGATACTTCATGACTGAGGAGGAAACTAAAAAAGTTTGTGAGCTTTTATTTAAACAAGGGCATACAATGAATGCTAAATTTGTGGGTAAATCAGCCGATGTTATATCTGAGGCCGCTGGATTTAAAGTTCCTTATGGGACAAAAGTTTTAATTGGAAAACAAGATGGAGTAGGAGTAGGAAATCCTTTATCTTATGAAAAGTTAACTACAGTTTTAGGATTTTATGTTATTAAAGATTGGCATGAAGCTTGTGAGTTAAGTATTGCTTTATTACAGAATGGAATTGGACATACAATGAGTATTCATACTGAAGATTTAGATATAGTGAGAAAATTTGCTAAGAAACCAGCTGCTAGAATTCTTGTTAATACAGGTGGATCTCAAGGTGGAACTGGAGCAAGCACTGGACTTATGCCATCGTTTACTTTAGGATGTGGAACATGGGGAGGAAGCTCTGTTTCTGAAAATGTGACTCCAATGCATCTTTTAAATATTAAAAGAGTAGCCTTTGGTCTTATAGATTGCAATAAATTAAAAAAAGACGAGGAAAAAGAATATAAAGGTATAACTGTTTATGGTTCTGAAGGAAGAGTAGAGAAAACATTAGAAAAAACTTCTATAGAAAAGGAATTAGTGGAAAATCCAGAGTTATTAAAGCTTATGGAAGAGATATTAGCTTCAATAAAGGGGTAAAAATGAATAAGTTAGATACATTATTAGAAAAAATTTTAGAGGCAGTGGAAGAAAAAAAATTAACTATTCCAGTTGGGATTTCTAATAGACACATACATTTAAAGCAAGATGACATTGATATTTTATTTGGGAAAGACTATCGACTAAATAAACTTAAAGATTTATCTCAAAAAGATCAGTTTGCAGCAAAAGAAGTTGTAACTATTTGTGGACCTAAAAGTGTTATAGAGAAAGTTAGGGTTTTGGGACCAGCAAGAAAAGAGACTCAAATAGAAGTTTCTATAAGTGATTGTTTAAAGTTGGGAATAAAAGGTAAAGTTAAAATGTCTGGAGATATTCTTGAAACTCCTGGAGTTACATTAATTGGACCAAAAGGAACAGTAGTTTTATCAAAAGGAATTATAGTTTCTCAAAGACATATTCATATGAATGAAGAGGATTCTAAGAGATTTGGAGTTTTGAATGGAGATGTTGTAAGTATTAAAATTGATGGAATCAGAGGTGGGCAATATGACAATACTTGTGTTAGAGTTGATAAAAGATTTACACTAGAGTGTCATTTAGATACTGAAGAAGCCAACGCACTTGGTATAGAACCAAATTCAAAAGTTAAAATAATAAAATAAATATAAAGAAAAAATAGGAGGAATTAAATATGAAATACGATGCATTAGGAATGATAGAAACTAAAGGATTAATCGGATCGATTGAAGCGGCAGATGCAATGGTAAAAGCAGCGAATGTATATTTAATTGGAAAAGAATATGTAGGTGGAGGATTAGTAACAGTTATGGTAAGAGGAGACGTTGGAGCAGTAAAAGCAGCTACAGATGCAGGAGCAGCTGCGGCACAACGTGTAGGAGAATTAGTTTCTGTACATGTAATTCCAAGACCACATTCAGAAGTAGAGGTTATTTTACCAGCTTCACCAGCAAGAGAGATAAAGTAAAGTTTAGAAAAAAAATTAAGCGAAAAGATGAAGAGTTAAAATAAAAAAACGATACCAAAAGTTAGTAATAAATTTGGTATCGTTTTCTTATAAAAAATCAATATTTTCTTTCGATAATATCTTGAACTAAAACTTTACATCTCCCACAAGCAGCACCTGCTTTAGTTATTTCTGCTACTTTTTCAGCTGTGTCAGCACCGTTATTAACAGCCTCAATAACATCTTTCATAGAGGCACCAGTACATCCACAAACAGAAGCTAATATTTTTTCAATCTCGCCAGTACATCTCCCGCAACCAGTTCCAGCTCCAGTCATCTCTTTTATTTCTTCTAAAGTACGTGCACCTTTAACCATCGCCATTCTAATTGTTATATAATCTACATTTTTACAATGACAAATTATAGTATTTGCTGCCATAATTTCCTCCTTTTAATATCTAAGATATATCAATTATAGCATAGTTTCATCATTTTTTTATTAAATTTTGGGTCTGTTTCCTTTGATAATCTCTCTTATTTGAAAACCTAGAAGAAGGAGATCTCCAAGTAGGAAAATCAAAAATGTTTTACTATCAGGACTATCAAATCCCATTACAGAAAATTGAAATATTATAAATGCAATCATCATTATATTTGCAAAAAAAAGAGTTCTTTTTCTTTTATTTTGCATAAAACTATTATTTTTCATAAAACCATCCTTAAAGTGTTTTGTGTGCTTTTAAAGCCTTCTTTTGTTCAGATTATAAAATTTTTGTTAGAAAAAGTCAAATTTTATTATTCTGCAAAAGGAATCCACTCCAAATCAAAAGATAGAGTGTCTATATAATAAAAGCCATTCAACTTAAAAGTCTTGTTTAAAATTAACTTAAGGAATAAAGAAACTTGAAGTGAAGAAACAATAGAAACTGTGGTACAAAGATTGCCGATCTTAGATTCAATCCCTTTTAAATTTGTTCGCGGATATATTTGATTGAGAAGTGGGTGTCCAGGAAGAATGATTCCAACTTGACCAAAAAATCCGCCAACAGCTCCATATATAAGAGGAATTTTAAAAAGTTGAGATTGAATTTCAATATGAAATTTACTTTCTATATTATCGCAACAATCAAAAACAACGTCTACATCTTTGAAAAGAGTTTTAAAGTCACAATTTTCAAATCTCTCAGAAAATATCTCAACTTGAACGGTCGAATTTACAAGATTGATATGTTTTTTCGCCTCTTCAACTTTATAAAAGCCAAGATTGTTCTCATTAGATAAAAGCTGTCGATTGAGATTACTGAGGTCGAAACAATCAAAATCGATAATCTTAATTTTTTTTACTCCCAATCGAGCAAGATGATCAAGAAGGAGGCCTCCAAGGCCCCCAGCTCCAACTACCAAAATAGTTTGATTTCTAATAATCATCTGTTCATCTAAACTTAAAGATTCAAAGTTTCTTGAATATCGAGGTTCCATTATCCACCCCCAACAGGTGGAAATATAGATATAATATCATTGTCATTTAAATTTTTTTCTAAAGGTGTGTGAAAGCCATTAACTAAAAATATAGATACTTCAGCTTCTGAGATATTAAAATAATTTATAATTTCATATCCAGTTATTCCTTCAGTAAAATCAATTTTAATAGAATTATCACGTTCTTTTCGAAGAGTGGCAAAAAAACGAATCTCTAACATAAGTCTTGAAGTCCTAATCTAACAAGAGTTTCTTTTGTAGGAAAAGCTTCAACCCAGCCACGAGCTTCATAATATTCTGGCAACATAATATCGAGCTTGCTTTTATGCCCTTTAGAAGGACCATCAGGAATAGGGTCTGCAATTAAACGCTTAGGTAATCTGTCATCTTCAGATTTCATACCAGCTTTTTGATTAAAAACTCTTTCAAGGTTATAGATACGTTCACCAGCTTCTAAAAGAGATGTTACAGAATGTTCAGTTCCAGTTGCAGCATTTAAGAAATTTTTATAATCGTCTGCACCAAGAGCAAAAGAAGTAAATAGACACATTCCCATAGAATCAATAACAGCGGTTAAATCTTGGAAAGTTTTAGTCCAAACAGCTTTATTATCTGTAGCAGTTCTATCTAAAAGTTCAGGATGAGCTAAAATTTCTGGAGAAATCATATAACCTCTAACATGACATCCCCCACGATTACTAGTAGCATAGTTTAAACCAATTCCTTGAATTCCTCTAGCATCATAGGCTGGTAGTTCTTGTTTTTTAACAGACATAGACATTTCAGGGTGACCATAATGTTCACAAAGTCTTTGAGACCCCTTTGCCATAAGTCTACCAAGAGTAGTTTCTCCTAAACCGATTCGCTTTGTCCATTCAACAATTGCATCTTTACTTCCGAATTTTAAAGGAACACCTTGACAATCTTCATCAGTTATAAGTCCTTTTTCATATAGCTCCATAGCAGAGGCTATAGTGCAAGGAACAGAGATTGAATCCAATCCAAGTTCATTACACCAGAAATTAGCTTCATTTATACTAGGAATATCATAGACACCACAGTTACCACCATAAGCCCAAAGTGTTTCATATTCAGGACCGCCAATCTCTTGTCCCTCTCTTTCAACAACTCTTCCACAACCAATTGGGCATCTGTGACAGTTGTAGGTTCTTTTTAGATATTTTTCTGCTAAAGTTTCTCCACTGATACTTTCAGCTTCTTTGGAATGAGCACCTTGCCAGTTATTTGTAGGAAAACTTCCAGTTTCATTTATTATATTAACAAGAACAGCAGTTCCATAAGTAGGAAGACCAGTTCCTGTAACCCCATCCTCTTTAATTTTTTTCATAGCGACTACTAGCTCTTTTCTTAGTTCATCGGGATTATTCACAGGAATAGAGGTTCTAGTTGAATTTACAACAATAGCTTTTAAAGCTTTTGATCCCATTACAGCACCGACTCCAGAACGACCAGCAGCTCTGTCGCCATCATTTATAATAGCAGCCATAAGTGATTGATTTTCACCACCTGGTCCTATGTTTAAAACAGAAGAATTTGGATGAATAGCACTGAAAAATATATTTGCCTCATTGCTTGTTCTACCCCAAATATGTTCTGCATCTAAAAGTTCAATTTTATCATCATTTATATATAAGTATTTAGGAGATGAACTTTTACCTTCTATAATAATACCATCAAAACCAGCGTATTTTAATTTCGCCCCCCATTGACCACCCGAGTTTGAGCAGGCAATCATACCAGTGAGTGGAGATTTTGTAACTACAACATATCGACCACCTGTAGGAACAGAGGCTCCTGTTACAGGTCCAGTCATGATAACAAGCTTATTTTCGGCAGATAAAGGATCGATATTGGGGTCTATTTCGTCAAGAAGAATTTTACTTCCAAGTCCTCTTGCTCCAATAAATTTTTTAGCTAGTTCTAAATTCAAAGTTTCACAGATTACCTCTTCAGTTGTTAAATTAACTCTTAATAACTTTCCGTTATATGATGTTACCATAATTACCTCCTAAATTATATAGTTGATGATAAACACTTATTAATGCGAGTATACCTCATAAAGACCAGAATATCAATAGGTAAAACAAAACAATTTTCATTCTGTTTTAGTGAAAAAAATCTCGAAACCAAACACAAAAGCTATAAAAAAGTTGTAAAAAATATCTGGACGTAGTATAATTACTCATCTTTTAATAAGGGGGAACGCCATGAAAAAATCTATATTTTTATTCAGTTTATTACTAGGGACGACACTTCAAGCTGGTGAAATTTTAATGGGAACTACTACATCATTAGATGACACAGGATTTTTAACAGAAATTTCTCAAAATTTAAAAAAAGAAACAGGCATTGATTTAAAATGGATAGCAAAAGGAACTGGAGAAGCACTTGAATTAGGTAAAAGAGGCGATGTGGATATTCTTTTCACTCACGATCCGGGAAGAGAGATTAAATTTATTGAAGATGGATATGGACTGAAGAGATATCCATTGATGCATAATTATTTTGTTATTGTAACGAATAATGAAAAAGATTTGTCGGGGTATCCAAGAGATTTAAATGAGCTATTAAACAAAATAGCCACAGAAAACTCTGTTTTTATTTCAAGAGGAGATAAATCGGGAACTCATTCTAAAGAGTTGTCAATGTGGAAAGAAGCAAAAATAGATAAGAATTTTAAAAATTATAAAGAAGCAGGTTTAGGAATGGCAAAAACACTGAATCTAACATCTGAATTACAAGGATTTACTTTATCAGACAGCGGAACATTTTTAAAAGTTAAAGATAATTTTAAATTACAAGAGGTTCCTTTAGATGAGAAAGAACCATTGAAGAATATATATTCTATTTTAGAGTTAAGCAATGTAAAAGATTCTAAAAAAGAGGATATAAAAACTTTTATAAAGTTTATGCAATCGAAAGAAGCAGAAGAAATAATGAGAAAGTTTGGTGAATCAGAGTTTGGAACACCACTATTTTATATAGGTTATTAAGGTGAAAGCTGAGATTTTAGAGATAGTTTTACTATCTTTAGTTTTGACAGGAACCGCAAGTATATTTAGCTCAATTGTTGGTTTTTTTATAAGTTTATGGCTGTTTTTTAGAAGAGACAGATTATATAAAAAGATACTAGATTTTTTTAGAGCTTTAACAGGAGTACCAACGATAATTTTTGGATTGTTGGTACTTTTATTACTTTCAAGAAGAGGACTATTGGGACCTCTAAATTTATTATTTACACCAACAGCAATAGTGATAGCTCAGTTTTTACTGCTATTACCGCTTGTTGTAACTCTTTGCTCTGAAGTGTTAGAGGGAGACGGAGTGAAGATTTTAACGACATGTAAAATTTTACACATACCAAAATCACAACTGAAAAAAGTTTTTTTTCGAGAGCTAAAAACAAGATTTTTAAGTATTTTTTTAATAGCTTTTGCTAGAGGAATATCAGAGGTCGGTTCTGTTATGCTAGTAGGTGGAAATATAAAAGGTTCTACAAGAGTTATGACAACGTATATAGCTCTTTCAACTTCAATGGGAAATTATAATACATCTCTTATAATAGCTTTAATTTTATTTTTACTATCTTTTTCATTGAATATACTTATAAAAAAGGTGAGTTAGATGATAAAAATTAAAAACTTAAAAAAATTTTATGACAATAGATTAATTTTAAATATTCCAGAGCTAATTCTAGAAACGGGAAAAATTTATTCTTTAATAGGAAGAAACGGAGCAGGAAAGAGTACACTATTAAATATTTTAGCAGGGATTTTAACATCCGATGAGGGAAAGATTGAAATAGATATGAATGAGGTAATCTTATGTAGTCAGGAACCAATGTTTTTTAAAGGGAGTGTAGCTTATAATTTGATAGAGCCGTTTAAATTGAGAGATGAAAAGATAGAGATTTCAAAAATTAGAGAGTTTCTAAAAATTTTTGGAATATCAGAGCTAGAAACTTCATTAATTTCAACTTTATCAGGTGGAGAGAAAGCGAAAGTTCAATTTATAAGAACAGTTCTTTATAATAAGAAAATAGCTTTTTTAGATGAGCCAACAGCGAGTCTAGATAAGAAGAGCACGGCCTTAGTAGAAGATATAATAGTAAAAATGAAAAATGAAGGGAAACTAATTCTCATAATAACTCATGATTATGAGCAAGCATTAAGAATAAGTGATGCTATTTTTGAAATTGATGAAGGAAATATTTTGGAAAAAAGAGGGATATATGTCAAAAAAAATTAATGTATGTGACGAAGCACCAATAGAATTAAGAGTAAATACAGAAAAATTAGTTACATTTATGTGCTCACCTTATGATTTAGAAGACTTAGCGCTAGGTCATCTTTATACAAGAGGAGTAATAAAAAGTAAAGAGGAATTAGAAAGTATTGGAGCGTGCAAAGATGCAAAACTTATTGTGGCATGTACTCATTCAGAAGTAAGGGAGGATCTTTTTACAATTCCAAAAGTTGTTTTAAGTGGCTGTGGAAGCGGAGCTCTTTTTGATGAAAAAATTATGGAGAAGGAAAGAGTAGATTATTCAGGTGAAGTATCTTTAGACAGATTAAAAAAAGTTGCTATTCAAATGTTAGATGGAGCAGAGATGTATAAAAAAAGTGGAGGAATGCACTGTGCAGCTATTGGTAATTTACAAGGAGAGATTGTTATAAGAGAGGATATAGGAAGACATAATGCTGTGGATAAAGTTATTGGTGCTGCTTTAGATAAAGATTTTGATTTGAGAAATTCAGTTATAACTACAACTGGAAGATTATCTTTGGATATGGTTTTAAAAGCTGTTTCAACAAAGATTCCAGTTGTAGCAACAATAAGTATTCCAAGTAGCCTTGCAGTAGAGTTAGCTCAAAAGTTAGGTATTTGCTTAATTGGAAGAGTTGGAAAAAATGAACCTATAATATATACATTTGAAGAGAGAATAAAAATATAAAAGGAGAGGAGGAATGAATTTTTTTAAAACAATTACCTTAGATCAGGCTATAAATGAGATAAAAAAAAGAATAGATAAAGTTATTGAGATAGAGGAGATACCTTTATGGAAAAGTTTAAATAGAGTTCTTTCAGAGGATATATTTTCTGAAATAGATATTCCGTCCTTTGATAGATCTACAGTTGACGGATATGCAGTAAAAGCAAAAGATATATTTGGAGCAAGTGAGTTTTCACCAATTCCTTTAACGTATATAGGAGAGGGAGAGATGGGGAAGAAGACGGACATATTTTTAAAATCTGGAGAATGTATGTATATTCCTACAGGAGGAATGTTACCAGAGGGTTCAGATGCCGTGGTTATGATTGAAGATTGTGAAAATTTGGCTGATGAGATACTTGTGAATCGAGGAGTTTCAGAACTCTCAAATATCATTTTAAAAGGTACTGAAGTGACAAAAGATGAGATTTTAATAAGAAAAGGTGAGATTATAAAATCAAGTCATATCGGAGTACTCTCTTCAATAGGAAAATCTAGAGTTAAAGTTTATAAAAAACTTAAATTTTCGATAATATCAACAGGTGATGAGATTGTAGAATTAGGAAAGGATTTAAAACTTGGAGAGGTCTATGATATAAATACACATATATTTTCAGCATTGATCGAAGAAGGGTTTGGAGAAGTTGTTCAAACATTTTTAGTGAGAGATGATTTAGAGTTATTGTCTAAAAAGTTAGAGAGTGCTCTTGAGAAATCGGATATAGTTTTAATTTCTGGTGGAAGTTCTGTAGGTATGAGGGATTTTACTGTTGCGGCATTGGAGAAAATTGGTGGAGAAGTATTTATTCATGGGCTTTCTTTAAAGCCTGGAAAACCAACTATAGTTGCTAAGTGCAAAGATAAATTTGTATTTGGTATGCCTGGTCATCCTCAATCAGGAGTGACGGTTTTTAAAGCTTTGATTGAACCAACTTTTTTAAATAGAGATAGAGTTAAAGTATATGGCGAGTTAGCTCAAAATATTTATGGTGATTCTGGAAAAAGATGTTTTATAAATGCTAAATTAGAAGTTGTAAATGGAGAAGTTAAAATATATCCAGTTACGAGCAAGTCGTCTATGATAAGACCTCTATTAGAATGTGATGGAATAATTATTATTCCAGAATATAAAGAAGGATTTTATAAAGGTGAAGTGGTAGAGGTGATACTAAATGATTGAGAGAAATGTTTATATAGATAACATAGATGTAGACGAAGCAATAAATAGATATTTATCTAGTTTATCTTTGAATTTAGAGAGTGAAAAAATATCAGTTCTAGATTCTGTTGGAAGGGTAACTTCAAGGGCTGTTTTTGCAAACTATTGTTCTCCAACTTATCCAGCAAGTGCAATGGATGGAATATTCATATTTTCAGAAAAAATAAAATCAGCAACAGAAACAACTCCAGTTTACTTAAAAGAGAGTGATTTTAGATATGTCAATACAGGGAATTCTTTAGATTTAAAAAGTGGAAATTGTGTTGTTATGATTGAGGAACTTATTGAGTTAGAAAATGGAGAGTTTAAAGTAATTAAAAATGCTAAGCCTTGGCAACATATAAGGCCAATTGGAGAAGACATTATAGCGGGAGATATGTTGATAAAATCAAATCATAAAATAGCACCTCAAGATTTAGGAGCTTTAATAACAGGAGGGATAAAGGAGATTGAAGTATATAAAAAACCTCAAGTTGCAATTGTTCCAACGGGAGATGAAGTTATTGATATATTCAAAGAAGAGTTTAAAGAGAGATCGGTTATAGATTGTAACTCATATATATTTTCAGCTCAAATAAAAGAGTGGGGAGGAGTTCCAGAAATTAAAGATAGATTGAAGGATGATCCAATTGAGATGAAAAAAAGATTGGATGAACTTTCAAAAGAGTACGATATAGTAATTATAAATGCTGGTTCATCGGCAGGAAGCAAAGACTACACAAAATATATTATTAGTGAGCTTGGTGAGGTTGTTGTTCATGGTGTAGCAATAAAACCTGGAAAGCCAACAATTTTGGGAAAGATAAATGAAAAACCAGTTATAGGAATTCCAGGGTATCCTGTATCAGCATATTTAGCGATGGATATATTTTTAAAACCTCTTTTAGAAAATATGACAAAACTTTCTTCTGAAACAAAGTATATTGAAGGAAAGTTGGGGAAAAATATAAACTCATCTTTGAAGCACAAAGAGCTTGTGAGAGTAACTATACATAAAGGGGAGAATGGGTATATAGCTATGCCTCTTTCTAGAGGAGCTGGAATTACGACAAGTTTATCAAAAGCTGATGGAATTTTGGAAATCCCAAGAGCTGTAGAAGGATTAGGGGCTGGAGAGATAGTTAAAGTAAGACTTTTAAAACCTATAAAAGAGATTGATGATAATCTTATATCAATTGGAAGTCATGATGTTGTCATGGATTTGATAGGGGATTCTATAAAGCTTTGTTCAACACATGTTGGAAGTCTTGGTGGTATATTGGCTATAAAACAGGAAAATGCCCATATAGCTCCAATTCATATGTTGGATGAAGAGAGTGGAGTTTACAATATTTCGTTTATAAAAAAATACTTCCCGAATCAAGAAATGTTATTGATAAAAGGTGTTCGAAGAGTTCAAGGGATAATGGTTCAAAAAGGAAACCCTCTTCAAATAAAAAATATAAAAGATATTTTTTCTCAAAAAGTTAGATTTGTAAATAGACAAAGAGGCTCAGGAACAAGAATACTTTTAGATTATTTTTTGAAAAAAGAAGAGATCGATTCAGAAGAGATTGTAGGATATGATTATGAGTTATCTACACACTTAGATGTTGCGATGGCTATAAAAAATGGAACTGCTGATGTTGGTCTTGGAATAATGGAGGCTGCTAAAATAGCAGATTTAGATTTTATCTCAATATCTGAAGAGGAGTACGATTTTTTAGTTAATCCTAAAATAAAAAATAGTGATAAGATTAATGGTTTCATAGAGTTTTTAAAATCTGATTTCTTTAAAAGAAAAATATCTGAGTTAGATGGTTATAGCTTAAAAAAGCCAGGAGAAATAATAAGGATAGAAAAGTAAAAGTGTCAAAGGTTGTTAACCTTTGACACTTTTATTTCGAAGAAAAATTAAGCAGATAAATATTCCTAAAATACAAGCAACAATAACAGGATAAAAAATATAGATGTATGATCCAAAAGTTTCTTTAAAATATCCGCCAATAAACCCTTGAGATAGAGCTCCAATACCATAAGCTGTGAAAAGTATTCCGTAGTTTGCAGTATAATGAGGTTTTCCAAAAATATTTGCAGTTGATGCAGGAGCTATTGATAACCATCCACCCAAATTTAACCATAAGATTGAGAAACCTATGACGAAGGCGATAATATTACCTTTAAAAGTTAAAGATAATCCCGCTGCAAAAATAATTGATGAATATGATATTAAAATAGCTTTTTTAGAACCTAATTTATCTGTAATAGCTCCGAATAATGGTCTTCCAATTCCGTTAAAAATAGCAAAGAATGATGTGAAAAATGCTGCTTTTAGTGGAGAGATTCCAATCACTTGTTGAGCATATGAACTTGAAACTCCGATTGCTAAAAGCCCAGAAAAGGCTCCAATAGCATAGCAACTCCAAAGTGCATAAAATTTTGTAGTTTTAAGCATATCTTTAGGACCGATATCAAACCCTAAATCTTCATGTTTTTGTGTAGTTACAACTATTTCACTTTTGTTTGGAAACCTTAAGGTTAAAGATAAAAGTGTAAGTATAACAGCAAAAGCTATTCCTAAGATTTTAAAGGTAGAAAAGACACCAAATTTAATTATTAATTCTCCAGCTAAAGGAGCTGTAATAAATGGTGAAAGTCCAAAACCTAAAAGTGTTAATCCAACTGCAAATCCCTTTTTATCAGGGAACCATTCTGTTACAACGGCCATAGGAATCCCATAAACAGTTCCTACGCCGATTCCACCTAAAATCCCGTAGGTTAAAATTATAAACTCAATACTTTTAGCATATGAAGCCAAAATCCAAGCTAAAGATATTAAAAGTGAACCAGCTATAGCCAAAATTTTTGGATTGATTTTTTTAATAAATAAACCAGCTACAGGCATTGAAAATGCATAGCAAAATAAAAATGTTGTATATGGCATGCTTGCCAAAGTAGGAGAAACAGGTTCTCCATAAAGTGTTTCTAAAGTTTGTCTTAAAGGGGTTTGGAATACTCCCCATGAATAGATAGTTCCCATACATAAGAACATGACTAAACCGCTAATAATGTATCTTTCTCTTCTTTTCATATAAAAACTCCTATTTTCTTTTTTTTATTTTGATAAAAATATTTAATATAAGATACTATATTAAATGTAAAAATAAAAGAGTTTTTTTATTTTAATAAAAAAAACTATATATTTTTTCTGAAATTTGACTGCTTATTCAAAAATAGTAAAAAGATTTATTATAATGAAAGAAGGAAGGAGATATTAAAGTTTGTAAAGTTCTTGTAAGCCTTTAAGGCAAATTTTCTTATTAAAAAGTAATAGGAGGAAAAAATGAAAAAACTATTTATATTAGGAACAGTTTTATTGTCAACATCACTATTTTCAGCAGGGCAAATGGGTGGTATGATGCAGGGCGGAAAAATGGAAAATATGCCGATGATGCAAAGTGGAATGCCGTGCCAATGTCCTATGATGGGAGCTGGAGGAAAAGGTATGATGACTTCAAAGATGATGACACCTGAAATGAAAAAAGATATGCAGATGCAAAAAATTGCAATTCAAGAAAAAGAACTAGAGATATCAAAAGCATTAACTCAAGATAAGATTGATTGGGCTAAGGTAGAGCAACTAAATAGAGATATAGCTCATATTAGAGCGACAAACGAAACAAAGATGATGCAAATGCACTATGAAATGATGCAAAATCCAGGTCCACTTTATGAAGACAAAGTAAACTAGTTAATTTTTAATAGATTTTAATAGAGGGCGTTAATCCCTCTATTTTTTATCTTAAATTTAAATCTAAATATTTGTTTTCAGATTAATTCGTGATACTATACCTTATAAATTGATTAAATTTCTAGGAGGTAGAAATTCATGGATTTAAAAAACGAATACATAGTAGAAAGTGAAAGGTTAAAATTTAGAAAGATTGTTGATATGGATTTTAATAAAATTCATAAAATATTAAAAGATGAAGAGATTATGTATGCTTGGGGACATGGGTTTTCTGAAGATGAAACAAGAGAATGGATAGAAAAAAATAAAATTCGTTATAAAAATGAAGGATTTAGTTATTTTTCTGTTATTCAAAAAAATACAGGTGATTTTATTGGAGTTATGGGACCTTTAATAGAAGAAATAGGTGGAGAAAAAAATGTTGGAGTTGCATATATTATAGATAAAAAATATTGGGGGAATGGATATGCTACAGAGGCTGTAAAAGTATTTATAGACTATGCATTTAATATTCTAAAAGTAAATAAGGTTATAGCTCAAATTCGACCTGAAAATATTAAATCTTCTAAAGTCGCACAAAGAGTTGGGATGAAACTTGAGGGTGAATTTATCAAAATTTATAAAGAAGAAGAGATGTTACATTATATATATAGTATTTCATCTGAAAATATTAAATTATAAATTAGTGAATGAAGGAGGGGGATTAGATGCTTCATCTATTTTTTATTGTTATTTCAATAGTATATTCTTTTAAAACACAATCGGCATTATTGATTGTATTATCAATGATTTTTTTAGGAACCTTACTCTTCTCAATAAAAAGATTTGAAACATTGAAAAAGAGCTTAGAAATAGTTATAGAAGGAACAAAAAAATCATATCTATTGGTTTTGATATTTGCTTTATTAGGAGCCCTATCAGCTAGCTGGTTTATTTCGGGAACAATTCCAGCTTTAATATATTATGGAATTAAGATTATTGAACCAAATTACTTCTATCTATTTTCTTTTTTGATAACATCTTTGTTTTCGTTTTTAATTGGAAGCTCTTTTGGAACTGTTGGAACAATTGGCTTGGTGATGGTATCATTAGCTAGAGGAATCGGATTAGATTTATATATAGTTGCAGGAAGTGTGATATCAGGAGCTTATTTTGGTGATAGAGGATCTCCAATGTCATCGAGTGCTAATTTTGTGTCTATTTTAACACAAACAAATATATATGATAATGTGCGAAGAATGTTTAGAACCTGTATCATACCTTATCTAATCACTTTAGGAGTATATTATTATTTTGGAAAGGATATAGATGTAAGATTTATAGAAAATGATATTTTAGTTTTATTAGAACAAAATTTTTATCTTAAATTTTTAGTATTTATTCCATTAGTTTATCTTATAATAATGTGTCTTTTAAAGAAAAATATTAAGTATACAATATTTATAAGTATTCTTTTAAGTTTAATTTTAGGATGGTTTTTACAAGAAAATAGAGACAGAAATATACTTTATATTTTTGAAACTTTGATTTATGGGTTTAAGCTTCCTGTTGAAAATGAATTGTCTAATATAGTAAAGGGAGGTGGTATATTTTCAATGGGAACAGCAATGGTTATGGCATTGCTTTCTTGTGGTTTAGTAAATTTAGTTGATAAATTAGGGGCTTTAAAGATTTTCTCTGAAAGAATAGGAAGCTTCAAAAATGAGTATAAGATATATTTATATACAATTTTTGTTGCAATTATAACAGCTGCAGCGAGTTCAAGCCAATCGACATCCATACTTTTAACATCCCAGATTATGAAAGATATCTATCAAAAAAGTGGATTTTCAAATGAAGAATTAGCTTTAGACATAGAAAATAGTTGTGTAATATTAAGTCCATTAATACCTTGGAATATAGCAATAGCTGTTCCAGCATTAATGTTGGATATTCCAGCATATAAAATAATACCATACTCATTATATTTATATATTCTTCCTTTAACAGTAATAGTTTTAAAATTAAAAAATAAATACACTTAATGTATAAGAAAGCTCCCTTTACACTGATTAAATAAATTTTAATCAGTGTAAAGGGAGCAATTTTTCTATCAAAGATATTTATTTCTATATTTAAGAGGAGTTAAGCCAAATTTATTTTTAAAGCTGACAGTAAAATTATTAGCTGAAGTAAAAGAGAGAGTGTCTGAAATATAGTTTATCTTATAATTAGTTGTTTTCAATATCAATGCAGCTCTCAATAATTTTTGCTCTAATAAATATTCAGAAGGAAGTATATTTAAATATTTTTTAAATTTATCATTTAAAATTTTATTATAAACTTTATATTTTTTTTCCAGAGTTTTGACTGTTAATCCTTTATCGATATTATTATCAATGTATTTAATGATTTCATTGAATTGTGAGTCGCAACAGTAAAAAGAATCCACTGTAGATTCGACATGTTGGTGGTTTAAAATGTTTGAAAGAATTTTTAGAAGAAAAATATCCTTTTCAGTAGATTCATAATCATTTAATAGAAGTTCTATTCTATATAGCGTTATTAGAGATATAGAATTTTTCTTAAATTTTGTATTTAAAATTTTTAAAATAAATGGACTTTTTATTTTAAAGATTAGTAACTTACATTGTTCGGTTAAAAAAGTTGCATCGTTCAAAATAGATTGATTTACAATAAATACATCTCCTTTTTTTAAAAGAACATGTTCAGAAGAGTTATTGTGGCTATAAAAAAGAGATCCTTCAATACAAATTCTAACAATAATTTCATTGGTTGAGTTATAAACTTCAATTTTTTGACAGATAGAATTATATTCCAATTCAACAAAATCAAAGAATTCATTGCTAGTAAACTCGATTTTATTACTTAGAATCTGATTAGAATTATTCACAATCTCGTCAAAAGCGATGTCTTGTAATTCAATTACTTCATTTATTTTAGGTAAATTTAATTTAAAGGTTCGATATTCGCTACTATTTTTATAATCAGTTTCAATTTTTTGAAAAATAGTCTGTTCATTATAATTTTTATTTAAAATTTTATACCAAAGATATATAAAGAGGATGTTGATAGATTTATCTTTGTAATGAGTTCTTAGAAAAGTCTCGATATCTAAGGATGAATTATTCATATTTTTCAAATTATAAAAAATATCCAAAATCTCTAATTTAAAATTTTTATCTGTTTTTTTATTTAAAAATTCGTATAGAAAACTAATCTTAGTATATAGATTATATTGATTGATGTCATATTTTTTTAAGGTTTTTTCAAGTTCGTTTAAGACTAGATTGTACAAAATAGTGATCCTCCTTTCTTTTTGATTTTTATAAAAATCCCTGCCAAAAGTTAAGTTGGCAGGGAGTATTTAGTTATTTAAAATTTTGTTTCTAACATGGCAAATGCTTGAGGTTGCCATCTCCAATTTTTTGCTCGACTTTCTTCTTCAATATCCCAGTTTCTATATTCAGCAGCAATACCAGTAGTTAATGTAACAGCATCAGTAATTTTATAAGCCATAGATACATCAACTAAAGTATATAAAGAGTACGAGTTTTTATCAGTATATTTAGCTACACCATCTTTCATTGCGTAACGTTCATATTGTCTAAATGTATACGGGTCATATCCACCTTCAAAATTTAAAGAAAAGGCAACTTTATTCATTTCGTATAGTGGGAATGATTTGTAGATATATGATTCGAAGTCTACTGCGAACTCTTTATCTTCATATTGATTAGGAGCTTTTTCAAAATCATGATTGTAAAAGTCTTGTCTCAAATAAAGATTATTTTCAAATCCAATACCAAGAGGTAGTTTCATGAAAGTGTAAGTGTTCAAAATAGCTCTATTAGAGTATCCACCACCGTTATCTTTAGCCATAGTATGTCTAAATCCAGGTGCGATTTTGAAATCTGTAAATGGTGCACCAACCAATCTGTCAACTAACTGAAATCTTCCTTCATAAGTAAATCTTTTTACATCATTAACTAATTATAGCAATAGGTAAGAATTTGATATTATCTCCATCTTTTCCCCTGCTCCACACCGTACGTGCGACTTTCACCGCATACGGCGTTCCATCAATTTTTTTTAATCATTAAAAGTAGTAGTTAGCATAAAACCTATAAAATTAAAAAAATTGACTTGGGGCCATCCCTCCACCACTTATTATCATGGTTTCATAGGTACTATGCCCCTACTCTCACAGAATCAAAAGAATTTCGTTAAAACACTTATATCTACCAACCACAATTTATATAAATGGTTGTATTCTGCTTTCCACGTTCCTTATTTCCTATGTATATAACTCTACTTAGGTGGTTACTATGAGCCTGTAAGCTTGGAATTGCCTATAACAAAACAAGGATTTTCATAACAGAGATTCTTACTAATCCTCACTTACATATGTACTTAATAAAACAAATGGGAAAGCGCCACATTAAATATATCACTATATTTTGAATTCTAGACTCTTTAATTCGTAACTTTGTCAGCAAGTGTGAAGGAACTTGCATACTCACCATATAGAGCTCCACTCCCAGTTTATCAACTTTCTAAAAATATATATAAAATACAAAAAGACATGGACAGTGTATATTAAATATTTTAATTATAAGTTTTATAGTCGTCGGGAAACGAACACTAAATTCTAAAGAAAGTTTTCAACTGACTTCACCGGGCTTCATACAAAGAGTTGTAAATAGTACAACCTATGCATGCCGGAGTATTAGAGAAGATGCTTCAAGACGTTACTCTCTCATTTCATCTTTCGGAAATAAAGTTCTCTACTATTTCGCTAAAGATTAAGCTACTTTTAGCATGTCGTGACTTTTCACCACGAAACGTGTCGCACCTCTGTATTCAAAGAATGATGTAAATAAATCGTTATGAGCATGATAAACTCTTAGACGTTTATCGCTACCTAAATCCCCTTCTTTTTCTGAATTAAGAGCTTGATAATCTCTCAATCTGAATTGAACTCTTGTCTTTTCAGTTGCTTTTAAATCTAGTAAGTATTGTGCTCTCATAGATTCATTGTTATTATTCCATTTTCCTTCCCCAGCCTTACTACCTTCAGTTTGTCCATAATACTTTAACTGTAATCCGAAGCTACCAGATGGTTTGAATGACATTTGTTCTGTTGGAATCATAGATACTTCTTTAGCAAGAACTAATTCTTCAGTTACAACTTCAGATGTTGTTTCAACAATAGGAGCCACAACTACTTCTTTAGCAAGAAGAGAAGATGCTAAAAGAAAAAAACTTAATCCAATTGATCCTTTAAACTTCATTAAATCCCCTCCAAAAATTTTTCAACTAAACTTCAAAATAACTTAAATTTAGTTGTTACTGTAATCATAGCAATGAATTAAAAGTTAAAATATTTAATAAAAAAATTTTTTCAGTTAAATATCAATATAAAAAAATATTGTTGATAATTTTGAATATAAAAAACTATATAAACTAAAGTTTTCTTAATATTTTTATAAAAATAAAATATTTAATAAAAAAACCATAAGACTTTCCTTATGGTTTTTAATAGCATAATTAGTTTCGGTAATCAGCTTTTAATGTGACACTTTCTAAAATATGCCCTTCCATCTCTTTGTATAAATCGTTTAAATAAAATCCATTTGTAAAAGAAATTTCTTTGTCTAAAGCATAAAGAGTTATATTATAAGTGTGCGGTTTATCAGGAGGAGCAGGTCCTCCAAAATGAGAAGCTTCAGATTTAGATAGGCCTCCCATAGATGAAACCCAACTGTTAACACCTTGAATAATATTTTTATCCTCTAAACTAGCATTTTCTTTTAATTCGTTATAGTTTCCTGGAATAATAGCGACCCAATGAATCCAAGAAAAACCTGTAACAGGGATAGCATCTAAATCTTGCATAACAAGAGCAAAAGATTTTGTATTTTTAGGTGAGTTTTTCCATTTTAAAGGCAGTGAAAGAGATGGCATTCCATTTATATTTTGAGAGCCAAATTTACCATACTTTTCTTTAATAAAACCATTTTCAACTCCAGAGCTCTCTAAACTAAATCCAAAAGCAGAGATACTTGTAACAAAAATACTTGTGATAATTTCTTTTTTCATAAAATCTCCTCCTTAAATATTTTGTATTAAGATTGATTTTATGTTAACATTTTTTTGATTATTAATGAATAACTCACTTTTTTGTTAGTATTAAATATTTTTTCCCAAATATTTTATTCCTAGCTCTTGAAATTTTGCAAGAGTGGGAATTAACTCTTTTCCGAATTCGGTTAAAACATATTCAGTGTGCTTAGGAAAAACATCATACTCAATTTTTTCAATAAGACCGTACTCAATCATATCATTTAAGTGTTGTATTAACATTTTTTCATTGCATCCAACTATAACTTTTTTTAAATCGGTTAAACGTTGATTTCCTAATCTCATTCTCCACAAGATAATAGGAATCCATTTTCCTCTTAAAATAAAAAAAACAGCTTCTAAAGGGCAAGTTATCTCTCTCATAAATTTTTTCTCCTATTTTTTTAAAGCATCACTTAAAGCTTTGATAAAGACATCGGATGTATAGCTTGCACCAGAAACATAATCGATATCAGCAGAATTATTAGTTTTAGCTCGTTTGATTAATTCAGGAATCGCTTTTTGTGAAATACTTTTTTTTGTATTATTTTCTAAAACTTGAATATCTTTAATTTTGCCATCTGAATCCTTTTCAACCTTCAATTTTATTTCATAACCGTATCTTTCGTTTTTTCCAATACCAATAGATTCGTTTGCGAAAGAAATAGCAGAAACTAAAAAACTAAATATTAAAATTTTTTTCATAAAGCTCAACTCCTTTTTGATTCTACCATATCACAAATTAAGAAACAATGTAAACTAGTTACTTTTTTGTAACTGTTCGAAATTATTTTTGACAGACTTGAGATATATGGCTATAATGAGGATAATATTAGAGTAATTTAATAAAAAATATTAAGATGCAAGAGGGGAGATTTTATGGAAATAAAAAAAATAGATCACTGTCCTGTTGAATTAACAGCACTAATTCTAGGCAAAAAATGGATTCCTACTATACTTTTTAAATTAAGAGATGGAGAGATGAGATTAGGGGAATTACAAAGAGTTTTGGGATGTAGCAAAAAAATTCTTATTGAACAATTAAATCTTCTTATTTTACATAAAATTGTTGAGAATAGAAAGGTTTATAAAGAAAATAGTGTTGAATCATATTACTATTTAACTGAGTGTGGAAGCGAACTTTTACCAATTTTAGTAGACATGAAAGCTTTCGGTTGTAAATTTGAAGAAAATATAAGTAGAAACTAAATTGTAACTAGGTAACAAAATAGTGACTAGTTGTTTTTAATTTTTTTTTATATTATCCTAAGAGCATAACAAATTTAAATCTTAGGAGGCAAAAAATGGAAAAAATTTTATTAACTTCAAAAACATGTAAGCACTGTATAACAGCAAAGGAAATTTTAAAAGATACCTCTGATTTACTAATTAAAGATATAGAGGAGAATGAAGAGTTAGGAATTAAATATGGAGTAAGAGCAGTTCCAACATTGGTAACAGTTTGTAAAATTGATGGGGTAAAGAGTTACGTTGGAACAGATAAAATTCAGGAATTTGTAAATAAATCAAAAAAAACAGCTTGTGAGTTATAAAAGGGGTGATTGAAATGGAAATTCTTGAAAAAAAATTAGCTGAAAGAAGAGAAGCAACAAAAGAGAGAGTTGCCCCGGAAACATTGACGAAGATGTTAAAGGCAACACAAAACTTAAAAAACGAAGATGTAGAAAAAAGAGCGTTTAATGTTGGGGATAAAATTGAAAATTCGAAATTACTTAATAGCTTAAGTGAAGAGGTTGAGTTGGTAAAAATCTTAGACAATAAACCAAGCATAATAAGTTTTTATAGAGGAACATGGTGTCCTTATTGTAATTTAGAGCTTGCAGCTTATAATAAAATACTTCAAAATAAAAAAGAAGTAAATATGATTGCAATATCTCCAGAAAAACCAGATAGTTCAGTGGATACAGCGAACTTGAATTTTAAAGTATTTTCAGATATTAATAATGAGCTTGCTAAAAAATTAAACTTAGCATTTGATATCACTGAGACAATAGAAGAGGTATATAAAGGATTTGGAATTGACTTAGAGGAATCACAAGGAAATAAGGATAGAATACTGCCAATACCAGCTACATATATAGTTAATTCTTCTAGAGAAATTGTTTATGCATATATAGATGCCGATT
The DNA here is from genome assembly GCF_000799075.1 of Cetobacterium sp. ZOR0034. Classification (NCBI taxonomy): domain Bacteria; kingdom Fusobacteriati; phylum Fusobacteriota; class Fusobacteriia; order Fusobacteriales; family Fusobacteriaceae; genus Cetobacterium; species Cetobacterium sp. ZOR0034. The sequence goes on along the minus strand of NZ_JTLI01000034.1, from coordinate 6,651 downwards.
ATACTAAAAGAGCTGAACCTAAAGAAGTTATAGAAAAATATTTAGAGATTTTTAACTTATAATTTAGGGTTGTTAAAATGATTAAGATTTTAAAACTTATAATAATCAATATTTTTTTTATGACTACTTTGTATGCAGAATCAAAACTTATGTTAGAAAAATACACTGAAGTAATACCTCTTGGTGTAAAGGTCAATATAAAAAATAATGAATCAGAACCAGAGTTTTTAAACTATGTATTTGTAAAAACAATAGATGCTCCAATAAGAAAAGATTCATCAATTAATTCTCAAGAAATTATGAGATTACCATATAATACCAAAATGAAAGTTTTAGAAAAAATAAAAGTTGGAAAAAATGACTGGTATAAAGTTTCCATAAAAACTACGACAGGAGAAAGTGTAATAGGTTATGTTTCTGCTAATTTAGTTTCGATAAGAAAATTTAGATTTGAAAAAATGAATAAAAAAGTTGAAGATTTATCAAACTTCCTTAAAAGTGAAGCAAAATTAGGTAAAGAGTTAGTTTCAACGAATACATATATTCCAAATCCTAAAAATGAAAATATGAATCGATTGAAAGATAAATATGGAGTTTCAGCAGATCAGAATGCTGTGGGAATGTATGGAGATGAAATAATATATATCCCTGATAGATCCTTAATGTCGATAGAATCGCTAGAGGGAGACTACGCATATGTGAATGTTTTTTCAATTCCAGAAAAACCATTAAAAGTTCATAAGAGGGTTTTGTCAAGAAATCCCGTGGTTAACTCAAATTTCAAAAAAGTTATAGTTATAGATTTAGAAAATGAAAATCAAGGAATATTTGAAAAAAATAAAAATGAAGAGTGGGAACTAATATCTTATACTTTAAATAAAACTGGATTAGAAAGTACTTTAGGATTTGAAACGCCAAAAGGAAATTTTATAGTTCCGGTAGCTAAATACGAGATGTTTTATACTGACCAGTATGGAAGGTTGGCTGGATTAGCGAAATATGCAATCAGATTTTCTGGTGGAGGATATATTCATGGAACCCCTATCGATTTTGAAGAAAATATAAATAGAGATTTTTTCTTAGAGCAGAAAGATGGTACTTTGGGAACGGTTGAAGGAACTAGAAAATGTATTAGAAATTCTGAGGCACATATTAAATTTTTATTTGACTGGATAACCAACGGAAAAGTAAATAGAAAATCAAATGATCAAAGACCAGATGAAAATGTTATGGTTATAGTTTTTTAAAGAGTAAAAAAAGGAGCTGATTTAGCTCCTTTTTTTATTTTAAAAAATAATCTGGATATTTTTGTACTAGGTTTTCGAAAGAGTTTGTAAAGTTTTTTACATGTAAATCCCTTATAGAAGATATATTATCATCATTTGTACCTTTTAGTAGGTCGATAATTCTTTGATGCTGTTCTAAGATGAATAAAATGTTATTTAGCTCAGGAGTTTCAAGAACTCTAAATCTTTCATAATGTGTGCTCGAAGAAGAAATTATATCCCAAACTTCTGCTTTGTCAATAAAGTTAAAAATAATTTTATGGAACTCTTTATCAAGATCAAATAGATTTAAAAGGTTTTCGGGTTTTTTGCAGATAGAAATAATTGATTTCATTTCCAAAAAATTTTTATCTAAATTTTTAATAAATTCTAATTTATCTTTTTTGGAAGTTTTTGCTAAAAATAATACTTCATTTTCGACAACTTTTCTTATAAATAGTGTACTTTCAACTAATTTTAGATTAATTTTAGATATAAAAGTTCCTTTTTGGGGGATAACATCAATAAGATTTTCCTCTTTTAGTTTAGCTAAGGCTTCTCTGATAGGAGACTTGCTTGCATTAAATAGTTTTTGTAATTCGCTTTCGCTTATTTTTTCTCCTGGTTTTAATGTTAATGACATAATATTATATTTCAAATTCCTATAAATGTTCTGCTTGATACTTTCATTTTTCTCAGGTTCTAGTAATTTCATAAGAAAGATCTCCTTAAATTAAATTTATTATACTTAAAGTATATTCTAAAATTATGATTAGTCAACAAATAAAAAAAATTTGACAAAAGAATCAGTTATGTAGTATATATTAAAATCAAGACGACTAGTCGACTAGAATAAAATGGAGGTAATAAATGGGTGCATTAAGTGGAGTTAGAGTTTTAGATTTAACAAGAGTGTTAGCAGGACCTTATTGTGGAATGCTTTTAGCTGACATGGGAGCTGAAGTAATAAAAATAGAGGTTCCTGGGAAAGGGGATGATAGTAGAAGTTTTGCTCCTTTTGTAAATGGAGAAAGTGCTTATTACATGAATTTAAACAGAAACAAAAAAGGAATAACTTTAAACTTAAAAAGTGAAAAAGGAAAACAAATATTTTTTGATCTTTTAAAAGATGCTGATATTTTGTTAGAGAATTTTAGACCTGGAACAATGGAAAAGTTAGGATTAGGGTATGAAACTTTAAAAAAAATAAACCCTGGAATTGTATATGGATGTGTTTCTGGCTTTGGTCATACAGGACCTTATAAAAATAGAGCTGGATATGACATCATAGGGCAAGCTGTTGGAGGATTGATGAGTACTACAGGATGGCCAGGGGGAGAACCAACAAGAACAGGAACAGCTATGGCAGATGTTTTAGCAGGATTAAGTGTTACTATTGGAGTTTTAGGTGCACTTAATCATAAGAATAAGACAGGAATAGGACAAAAAGTCGATGTTGCTTTAGTGGATTCGGTTATATCATCTATGGAAATAATTACACAAATATACTTAGTTGGCGGGAAAATACCAGAAAAAATAGGAAATAGATATGAATCTGTATATCCTTATGACTCATTTAAAGCGAAAGATGGTAGTTTAGTAATCGGCTGTGGAAACGATAAACTTTTTGGATTGTTAACTGAAATAATGAAAAGAGAAGATTTGAAAACAGATGAAAGATTTGTAATAAATTCTAAAAGAGTTGAAAATCATGCTCAGTTGAAGCCTATAATTGAAAATTGGTTAAAAGATAAAGAGATTGATGAAACAGTTGAAAAGTTATTGGCAAAAGGAATCCCTGCGGCACCGATAAATACGATAGATAAAGTTGTAGCAGATCCGCATGTATTATCAAGAGAGATGTTTGTTGAAGTTGAACACCCGATAGCTGGAAAAATGAAGCTAACTGGAAATCATTTAAAGTTTAGTGAGACACCAGCTGTAATAAAGACGCCTGCTCCACTTCTTGGTGAACATTTAGATGAAGTATTAAAAAATATTTTGAAATTAGATGAGGAGACAATTTTAAAACTGAAAGAAGAAAAAGTTTTCTAAGAAGAGGGGAAAAAAATGATTTTATCCATAGTTGCATTTTTGATGTTAGTAGTAATGACTATTTGCCTATTAAAAAATAAAACTTCTCCAATTGTAGCGTTTATAATATTTCCTTTTATAGCTGTTTTAGGAGTAGTTTTGTTTACAGATACTTTTGTCTCTTTAGGAAGCAAGAGCTATCAAGTGGTTGAAGTTGTCAATTGGGCAACAAACGGTGTTAAATTGACAATGAATAACGCTATTTTATTTATGTTTTCTATAATTTATTTTGGAATTATGAATGAGAAAGGATTGTTCGATCCAATAATAAGTTTTTTAGTTAAATATTCAGGAAAAAATAAAATTTTGATTTATATCTCAACAGCATTGATTGCTCTTGTGGGTCAATTAGATGGAGCTACAGCAACAACATATTTAGTAACTATTCCAGTTATGTTACCTATTTATAAAAAATTTAAAATGAATATTTTATCGATGTTGACAATAATTGGAGGAATAACAGGAGTTTGGAATATGATTCCTTGGGGTGGAACGGTTATAAGAACCTCTGTAGTTTTACAAAGCTTTGGAGTGGAGGTAACCCCTCAAGAGTTGTGGAAAGAGGTTTTACCACTTCAAATAGTTGGAAGTCTTGTGGTAATTATATTTGCGATATATTTTGGTAATAAAGAAAAAAGAATAGAGAGTTTAAAAACTGTTGCAGATGAGGAAAGTCAAGGGTCAAGTAATATTTACAAAATCAATTGGTTATCTTGGGGTAAAAATTTTTGTCTAACAGTAATTACGATATTGTTAATGATTAGATTTTCAAAAATACCTAGCTATTTTATATTTTTAATTGCTACCGGTATGGCTTTATTGTTGAATTTTAGCGATGGAAAGGATCAAGTTAGAGTCATAGAAAAAAATGCAGCTGTAGCATTTAACACAGCGGGGACATTTTTAGCAGCAGGAGTATTTTTAGGAATATTTAAAGAAAGTGGAATGACTAAATCGTTAGCAGATATTTTGATATATATATTTCCGACAATTCTCTTACCTCAAATAGGTAGAGTTTTGGGAAGTTTAGGAAGTGCGATTGGAATCGCTTTCAGTTCAGATTTATATTATTATTCGTTTGTTCCGGTTGTAATAGAATCAGTTGGAAACTTCAGAATTAGTCCAAAGAATATAGCGTTAGCCATGTTGATAGGACAAAACGTTGGAACAGTAATAAATCCATGCGTACCAACAACTTTTTTAGCGATTGGTTTAGCTGGAGTAGAGTTGAAAGATCATATAAAATTCAGCTTAAAATATCTACTTATAATATCTTTTGTGATGGTATTATTCGGAATTTTTTTAGGAATACTTTAAGTTTTTTATTTAGGGAGAGTGACAATGAATTACAGAAATGAAGTAGAGATAATAGAGATAGGTCCGAGAGATGGATTTCAAAATGTAACAGAATTTATAGCAACAAATAAAAAGAAAGAGATAATTGAAAAATTAATAGATGCAGGAATGAGAAGAATGCAGCTAACATCTTTTGTTTCTCCAAAACATATACCACAAATGCAAGATGCTGAAGAGATTGTTAAATACTTTTTAGAGAAATATAAAGATATTAGATTTTTTGCGTTGGTTCCTAATTATAGAGGAGCAAAGAGAGCTTTTGATATAGGCTTGAGAGAAATAACTTATGTAATTTCTGTTTCGGAGGGACATAATAAAGCCAATGTAAATAGAAGTGTGGATGAATCTTTTGAAGAGTTAAAACAAATTATTGAAGAGTTTCCAGAGATGTATGTAAATTTAGACGCAGCTACAGTATTTGGATGTCCATTTGATGGAGAGGTTACTTATGAGCAACTTGAAAAATATGTAGAAAAAGCTGTAAAAATAGGAATAACAACAATAAATTTATGTGACACAATTGGAGTTGCAAATCCGACTCAAGTGAAAAATGTTGTAGAAAATTTATTAGAGAAGTTTCCAAATATAGAGTTTCATATACATATTCACGATACAAGAAATATGGGGATGCTGAACTCTTATGTTGCAATAGAAAGTGGAATTAAGCACATTCAAGCTTCGATAGGAGGGATGGGTGGATGTCCGTTTGCCCCAGGAGCATCTGGAAATTTATCAACAGAAGATTTTGTTTATATGCTAGACAAAGTGAATATAGATACAGGAATTGATTTTAAAAAATTACTTAAAGTTGCCAAAGAGTGTAAAAAGACAATTCCAGGAGTTTACAGTGGTCATCACATAAATATAGATGAGGATTTAATATGTGTTTTTTAAAAGGAGTTAATATATGAAAATAGTTGTTTTAGATGGGTATACACTGAATCCTGGTGACTTATGTTGGGATGAATTGAAAACTTTGGGAGAGGTTGTTATTTATGACAGAACTTCTCCTGAGGAAGTTTTAGAAAGAATAGGGGACAGTAAAATTATATTTACAAATAAAACTAGAATAGATAAATCTGTTATAGATTCTTGTAAAAATTTAAAATATATAGGTGTTTTAGCAGCTGGATATAACATTGTTGATGTAGAGTATGCAAGAGAAAAAGGGATTGTGGTAACAAATACACCTGGGTATAGTAGAAAGGCTGTTGTTCAATTTGTATTTGCATTAATATTAGAGATAGCTCATCATGTTTGGGATCATAGTTTGAAGGTAAAATCTGGGGAATGGCAAAAAAGAAAAGATTTTTGTTTTTGGGACTATCCTTTAATCGAATTAGAGGGAAAAACTTTAGGGATTGTTGGAGCTGGGAATATAGGGAAAGAAAATATTCCTATAGCTAAGGCTTTTGGAATGAATGTTTTAGTTTATGACCGATATTCAAATAAAGATTCAGAAAAATATCGAGTAGAGTTAGATGAATTACTAAAGAGATCGGATATAATAACGTTTCATTGTCCATTAACAATTCAAACTAAAGAACTTATACGTGAGGAAAATATCTTGAAGATGAAGAATGGAGTTATTTTAATTAATACTTCAAGAGGAGAGTTAGCTAAAGAAAGTGATGTGTATAAGTATTTAGAAAATGGGAAAATAGGATATTATGCTGCAGATGTTGCTTCAACAGAACCTATTTTAGATGAGAATATTCTTTTGAAAGCTAAAAACTGCATAATAACACCTCACATAGCTTGGGCACCAAAAGAATCAAGAGAAAGATTGTTAAAAATAGCAATAAATAACTTAAAACTTTATTTTTCTGGGGAGAGTGTAAATAAAGTAAATTAATAAAAATAAAGAATCTGTTAACTAAAGATGAAAAATAGGTCCAATTCCTTAAAAAGGGATAAAGATTTTCGATTTGAAATA
>NZ_JTLI01000033.1 GCF_000799075.1 Cetobacterium sp. ZOR0034 | reverse complement strand
CCCTGGAATTCAAGGCGGGCCCTTAGTTCATATTATTGCTGGAAAAGCTGTGGCTTTTAAAGAAGCTCTATCTCCTGAATTCAAAACTTATGGGAAGAATGTTATAAAAAATGCTCAGACTTTAGCTGATACTCTTATCAAAAATGGAGTTAGAGTGGTGAGTGGTGGAACTGATAATCATCTTATTCTATTAGATTTAACCTCTTTAGATATAACTGGAAAAGATGCAGAAAAAGCATTGGAAAAAGTTCATATCACAGTCAATAAAAATGGAATTCCTTATGATACTAAAAGTCCATTCATCACTAGTGGGATTAGAATCGGAACTCCCGCTCTAACTTCAAGAGGAATGGGAATAGATGAAATGAAAATTATTGGAAACTTGATTGTAAAAACGTTAAAAAATATGAATGATGATGTGATTTTAAATGAAGTTAAAGAAGAGATTAAATCTCTTTGTGATAAATTCCCTTTATATAAAAACTAATACAATTCTTTAGTTAAAATTTTGTTTTCTTGAATTTTTATTAATTTTGTTTTATAATATAAATATTATTATATAGAAATGGAGAAAATATTATGACAAATTTACCTAATTGCCCAAAGTGTAATTCAGAATACACTTATGAAGATGGAAATCTATTTGTTTGCCCAGAGTGTGCTTACGAATGGTCAGCAGAGGCTGCTACTGAAGAAGCAGATGACTCTCTTATTGTAAAAGATGCTAACGGAACTCTTCTAGTTGATGGAGATACAGTTTCTGTTATTAAAGATTTAAAAATTAAAGGAAGTTCATCAGTTGTTAAAATTGGAACTAAAGTAAAAAATATCAGATTAGTTGAAGGAGATCACAATATCGATTGTAGAATTGATGGTATTGGAGCTATGAAATTAAAGTCTGAGTTTGTAAAAAAAATCTAAGGTCGTGCAATGCACGACCTTATTTTTTATAATTTAGAATGTTATTTCATCTGGATCCGGACCTAATCTTTCCTCTTTATTTAAAGAGTTTATATAATCCATATCATCTTTATCTAATTCAAAATTAAGTTCAAAATTTTCCTTAATTCTAGATGGTGTTACTGATTTAGGTAGTGGTAACAATCCATTTTGTAAGTGCCACTTAAGAACTACTTGAGCTACTGTTCTTCCATTCTTTTGAGCTACTCTCTTTAATCCTTCATGGTCTAAAGCTCCCTGCATTAAAGGGCTCCAAGCTTCAACTAAAATTCCATTTTCATCACAGAATTTTTTTAATTCTACTTGTTGTAAATGAGGATGTAATTCAATTTGATTCACAACTGGAACTATTTCAAAGTTTTCCATTATATACTTTAAATGATGTTCTTTCATATTACAAACACCTATTGCTTTTACTTTTCCTAATTTATAAAGCTCTTCTAAAGCTCTCCAAGTTTCCCATGTTCTATCTAAACTCTTAGGTTGAGGCCAATGAACTAAATACATATCTATATAATCTAATTTTAATTTCTCCAAAGATATTTCAAAAGCCTTTAAAGTTGTTTCGTATCCTTGATCTGTATTCCAAACTTTTGTAACTATGAATAGATCCTCTCTTTTTGTTTCACTATTTTTTAAAAATTCAGCTATTCCTTCTCCTACGGCATCTTCGTTTCCATAGATAGCAGCTGTATCAATATGTCTATACCCTGTTTCTAAGGCCACTCTAACTGCATTTTTACATTGCTCTTTATCTTTCATTTGCCAAGTTCCAAATCCAACATTTGGAATTAGAACTCCATTATTTAATTTATACATTTAATCCTCCCTCACTTATATTTTTTTCAAATATTTTTAAGTGTACTCACTTTTTTAATTTTTTGCAAGTAGACACATTTTTGTAAGTTACTTACTTTAAAGTAAGTTTTAAATATTAAATATAAAAGAATTAATTCTTAATCTGAGTATAATCTTTACATAGAAGTTTGTCAAATTTAAATGGAGGGAAATTTATGGAGAATCTTTTAAAAAGAAAATTGAAGCTTGGCATTGCAGCCTGCCAATTCGGTTCAAAAGTTAGATATAACGGAAAAGGAATAGATTTAACTCAATATCTTGGAAGAGATCGTGGACAATTTATTTGGACTCCTGTTTGTCCTGAGGTCATGAGTGGTATGGGAGTTCCTAGACCGAGTATTAAACTTTCTGGTGGAAATGGTTTTGATTTCTGGGAAGGTCGTGCAAATATTAAAAATAAAGAGGGACAAAATAGAAACGAGATGATTAAAAAGGGAGCTTTAGCTTGTCTTGAAACTCTTGAGCGAGCTGAGATAGACGCTTATATCTTTATGGAGGGAAGTCCCTCTTGTGGAGTTTATAGAACTAGTTTAAAAAATCAACGCCTTGGAAATCCTCCGGGAGTTTTTGGTGCTCTTCTACTCCAAAAAAATGTTTTTTTAATCAGCTCTATTGATTTACAAAGTCCTGTTCGTTGGTGGGATTGGAAAAGAAGATTAGTTGCTTTCGTTTGGATAAAAGAGCAAACCGTAAATTCGAAAGAGATCTTAAAAGATATCTGGGACAAAGTAAAATATGTTCTTTATGAATTACACGAAGAGGAAGGAACTCATATAAGAGATGAAGTAAGAGAGATTCTAAAATCAGAAGAAGAAGCATCTCCTGAAACTTATGAAAAAATTACTTTAGAAATTTTGAATCTACTGAGAAAACCAGCAGAATTAGAGAATATCAAAAAACACCTTTGGGAAAATTATGTCGATTTAAAGAAAAAAAATGGAATAGAAGTTTCTGAAATTTATGAACCAAACATTTTAAGAAATATGACTCATATAGCTCAAGAACTTTTAGGAATAGAGATTGAAGTTCGAAAAACAAACGGTTTTTTTAGAAGTTCACCTATTAATTATAAACCTGAAAGATAAAATGTTCGAAAAACACTTTGACATTTACAGCTTTTATATTTAAAATAAACACAATAAATAAATTTAAATATGAAGGAGGATCAAATGTACAGCTTTAAAAATGATTATAGTGAAGGAGTTCATCCTAATATATTAAAAACCTTAATTGAAACAAATCTAATTCAACAAGCTGGATATGGTGAAGATGAATTCACTAACGAAGCTATCCATATTTTAAAAAATAAAATTAATAAGGAGGATATTGATATTCATCTTCTTGTTGGTGGTACTCAAACAAATCTGATTGCTATATCCGCCTTTTTAAGACCTTACGAAGCCGTTATTTCTGCTAATACTGGGCATATTTTTGTAAATGAAACTGGTGCAATTGAAGCAACTGGACATAAAGTTATTGCAGTAAATGTAAATGATGGTAAATTAAGAGTTGAGGATATCAAACCGGTTATTGAAGCTCACTCTAGTGAACATGCAGTTAAACCTAAGTTGGTTTATATTTCAAACCCTACAGAGATTGGTACTATTTATCAAAAAAATGAATTAGAAGAACTAAGTCAATTCTGTAGAGAAAATGATTTACTATTTTATATGGATGGAGCTAGATTAGGATCAGCTCTAGTTGCTAAAGAGAACGATTTAACTCTTTTAGATTTTGCTACTCTTTTAGATTCTTTTTATATTGGTGGAACAAAACATGGAGCCTTATTCGGAGAAGCATTAATCATTTCAAACAATTTATTAAAAAGTAATTTTAGATTTAATATAAAACAAAAAGGTGGACTTTTAGCTAAAGGAAGAGCCCTTGGAATCCAATTCTCTGAGCTTTTCAAAAATGATCTTTATCTTGAAGTTTCTACTCACGCAAATATAATGGCAGAAATTTTACATAACGGAATCAAAGATTTAGGATTTAATTTCTTAATCAATTCCCCTACTAATCAGTTATTCCCAATTCTTCCAAATAAAATTATCGAAAAACTTGAGCAAGATTACTCTTTCTATAGATGGACAAAAATTGATGAAAATAACTCAGCTATCAGATTAGTTACTTCTTGGGCCACTCTAGAAACAGAGGTTACAAAATTTATTAAAGTTTTAAAAGAATTAAAAAATTAAAATCATAGAAAAAGGAGGCTATGTCTACTTAGCCTCCTTTTCTTTTATTCCACATCATCTAAAAACGTTTATCTCATTTTATTTATAACAAAATTTACATTTTGTTCACTTACATCTGTAAGATTTTTCTCACTAATAGCTTTTACAGTTGATATCTGATTTCCATAGTTAAATATCTCTGTAGTTTTACTAATCACAGAATTTTCCAAAGTTGAATAATAACCATTCTCTTTTTTTAAACCTTTTGCATATATATTAATTGCTAATAACAATCCCACTACAATATATACAATTTTTTTATTCATTTTAAATCTGCCTCCACATATTTCATATAATCTAAATATACAGTTTTTGATCTAAAATGTCAATCTCATTATATAAATATTTAATGTTACAATTATATATACTATATATGCATTGTATTCTTATTTTAAATGTTTAGTAAACTGTCACTTAATCTTTTTTTAATACTCTTTTATTATTTCCTCTACATCTTCATACTTAACTTTACCTTTAAGAAGAATTTCTTCCATTTTATTCTCTTTTAGTTTATAACTGCTTTCACAAGATTTACAAGCTATAATATGACTTTTTTTCAAAGTTATCACAGGCAAGAAAAAGAATTCAAACACTTTTCTGAAAGCAAATAACTCCATCTTTTTTGATAAACATCCTGTACACTCAAAATCAACATCTCTTAATTTTTCTTCTGAACTTTTTACTCCAAATATTCCTATAAATACCATAAAAACTCCCCCTTTTCATTTATATAATATATTGTATAAGTTTATTCAAATCTGAAAAAACTATTGGATAATCCACATTTGGCCTAGATAGTAAAATAGTTTCTACCCCAATCTCTTTTGCACTTTCTATTTTCTCTCTTTCTCCACCTGTATCTCCACCCTTTTTACTTACCATATATTTTATATCAAGTTGCCTCATCATTGCAAGATTTAATTCTTTAGAAAATGGTCCCTGCATAGCAATTATATTTTTGGGAAGTATTCCAAAATCTTCAGCTTTTTTTACCATCTCCCACTTTGGAAGTATTCTGAAGAAAATATTATTTTTATTTTTTATATTTTGAAACCTATGTAAATTATTACTTCCTAATGTGATTAAAATTTTTCCAGAAAGATTTTCTAAGTATTTCATCAAGCTTTCAATTTCTGAAAATTCTACAACACCTTCTTCTGATATTAAATTTTCTCTTTCAAATCTTATATACTCTATTTTTTTCCCCTCTGAAATAGCAATAGCATTTCTAGATACCTCTTCAGCATAAGGATGAGATAAATCTACTATTTTTTCTATCATATTCTCATCTATAAATATCCCCATCTCTATAGAATCCATTCTTTTGCAAAATACTTTTATATCCTTAACATCTTCTAAAAGTTTTCCACCGTACTCTGTTGCTGTTGTTACTATTAGTTTCTCTTTAAAAGGAAAGGACTCTATAAAATCTCTAGAGTCCTTTGTTCCACCTATTACCCAAATCATATATGATATCCTCTTGGTGTTATCATTCTACCGTTAGATATATATGTTTTCGAGTTTCCTATTATTACAACAGTAAACATATCTATTTCATGATTTAAAAACTCATCTAGATTTGTCAATGTATAGTTTTCATCTTCTCTTCCAACATGTCTTAATAAAGCCACCGGTGTTTCTGGCTTTTTGTGCTTTAACATTATCTCTCTTGCTTCAACTATCTGAGTTGTTCTTCCCTTACTTTTTGGATTATAAAGAGAGATTATAAAATCACCTGATGCAGCTGCATCTACTCTTTTTGTAATTACATCCCAATCAGTTAAAAGATCACTTAAACTTATTGTTGCATGGTCATGCATAAGCGGTGCTCCAACTATAGCTGCTCCAGCTACTGAAGATGTCACTCCTGGAACTATTTCAACTTCGAACCCCTCTTTTTGAGCAACCTCAATCATTATTCCAGCCATTCCATATATTCCAGCATCTCCACTACTTATAAGAGCTACATCTTTTCCAGATTTAGCTATTTCTAAAACTCCCTCACATCTAGCAACCTCTTTTTTCATTCCTGATACATAAAACTCTTTATCAGAAAATTCATCTCTTACTAAATCCACATATGTGATATATCCAGCTATTACATCTACCTCTTTAAGAGTTCTATACGCTCTTATTGTTATATCCTCCATATTTCCTGGACCTATTCCAACTACATATATCTTACCTTTTTTCATATATAAATCTCTCCTCGTAAATAGAAATTGTCATTCCATCTTTTTTTGCCTTCATCTCTACAAATTTTCCATCTTTTTTTGATGATAGATATGCACACGGTTCTGAAACCGCTCTAACACCTATCTCTTTTTTTACAAAATCTGAGCCATCAAACATATCCTCTATTTTTAATATCTCATCTCTACCAATTATTTTCAACTCTCTGTCTAACTCTTTTGCCAGTTCAATCAAACCGACTTCATCCGCTTTTAAATCTACAGTCGCAAAATGCTTTATACTTTTATATGAAAGATTGTGTTTTTTTAAAATCTCCATTAAAAATTCATAAATCTGGTCTTTTAATATACCTCTTCTACAACCCAATCCAATCACTAAGTTTCTAGGATACATTTGAACCATCTCTATTTTCTCTCTGTTTGAAACCACAATGATTCCCTCTGGATTTTCGTCTGATATATTTTTAGGAAGTTTGAGTTCAACATTTTTACCATCTACAATCAAAGCTGTTACTTTTTTTGCATCTTCCAAAGATTTTAAATCCGAATCTAACTTTTGAGAAAGAGTATCCACTGCTATTTTACCTGTGACATCTGAACTTGTCGTTATAATGGGAACCAATTGAAGCTGCTTATTTAAAACTTCTGCAAAATTATTTGCTCCTCCAAGATGTCCTGATAATAACGATATTACAAATCTCATTCCTTCATCTACAACTAAAACTGCAGGATCAATATCTTTTGATTCTATTAAATCCGCTATCTTTCTTACAACTATTCCCGTCGCCATTATAAATATATGAATATCATAATTTTTAAAGTTACTATTTAAAGTCGCTGTAAAATCATCCATTCCTAAACTATTTTCAACATTGAATTTTTTTAAAGAATATACATCAGCTTCTGGATTTTTTTCTTTTATTTTTAAAGCTGATTTAACCGCTCCTCTTGTCACAGTCCAAATAGCTATTCTCATTACTTTTCTATCCCTTTTCTAAACTCATGTGTAAAATGCTTATCATAAAGAAGAGACTTTTCGTATTTATCTCCCAAGAAATCTCCAACTAAAATCTGAGCTGTCTTAGTTATATTCGCCTCTTTCACTTTCTCTTCTATAGTTTCTAAAGTTCCTAATACAACCTTTTGATCCTCCCAAGTTGCTCTTTGAACTACTGCTATAGGAGTAGTCATCGGATAGTGTACTGCTAATCTTTTTACTACATCACCTATCATATGAACAGACAAGAATATTGCCATTGATGCTCTGTGCGACGCTAAAGATTCTAAACTTTCTTTTTCAGGAACTGGAGTTCTTCCCTCTAATCTTGTACATATCACAGTCTGAGAGATGCTAGGAAGTGTGAACTCTTTTTTCACTGCTGCTGCAGAAGCTAAAAACGAACTTACCCCTGGAATTACTTCATACTCTATTCCGTGCTCATCTAACATATCCATCTGTTCTCTATGAGCACCAAAAATTGCAGGGTCTCCTGTGTGAACCCTAGCTACTTTTTTTCCAGCCTTCACAGCTTTTACTGTAACATCTATAACTTCTTCTAAAGTCATTGAAGCTGAGTTGTGAATCTCGGCTCCCTCTTTATGGCACTCTATAACTTGTCTTGGTACTAATGATCCCGCATATATAATTACATCTGCTTCTTTAACTAATCTTTGCCCTTTTACAGTTATTAACTCAGGATCCCCTGGTCCCGCTCCTATGAAATAAACTTTTTCCATTGATTGATACCGCCCTTTTTAAGTATTAATGTTGTGAAATAAGGTATGTCAGCCTCTTCTAATTTCATTAAATCAAAATTTATAGCCTGAGTTTCTTTTCCACAATTTGAAACCATAATTACATTTTCTAAATTTCCTGTAGCCTCTAATCCAGCTCTCAATTTATCGAAGTTTCTTGAAACTTTCATAAATACAATATTATCCGCTGAGTTGATCTCATGAATCACATCTGTTTCAGCATTTAAAGATATAACTTTTAATGATTCCTCTCCCATAACTAAAGGTAGATTAAATCTTGAAGACATATCTGAGAATGACGATATTCCTGGAATTGTTTCCACCGGAATCTCTCCATCTAAATATTCTAAAATATAAACATATGTACTGTATGTCATCGGATCTCCAATTGTTAAAAATCCAACTTTTTTTCCAGCTTTTAAATGCTCTAAAATCATATCGGCATTCTTTTTTCTGAACTCTTTTCTCGCCTCTACACTTTTCAACATAGGAAACTCAACAAACATAGTTTCTGCTCCATCTTTCAGATATTCCTTTGCTATCTCATAAGCTGTACTTCCTTCAGCCTTTTTAGCTTCAGGCAACACCACCACATCTAACTCCTTAAATGCTCTGATAGCTTTTAAAGTTATCATTTCCGGATCTCCTACTCCTACTCCAATTCCATAAAATCTTGCTGTTGACATTACTCTGTTTCCTCCTTGTTTGCTGTTATTATATATATTGGATTCTCACCATACATCATCGTGTATGGTCCTATATTTTTCCCTCTCGATACAACAACATTTACAACCTCTATATTTTTAAAATTTAACTCTTTCAATAGTTTTGTAGCATCCGCTAAAGTTTCTAAAGTTATTGCATTTATAACTATTCTTGCATCACTTTTAGAATACTTTAAAAAATGCTCCAATATAGTCTTCATCGATCCTGTTGAACCGCCGATAAACATTCTATCGTATTCAATAGTTGGAATCACTTCGGGAGCCCTTCCTACTAAAACTTCTATATTATCTAATCTGAACTTTTGAATATTTTCTTTCAGAGTTTCTATCCCTTTTTCCTCTTTTTCAATTGCAAAAACTTTTCCATTTCTCAAGTATGTTGCTGCTTCTATACCAATTGTCCCTGTTCCAGCTCCAACATCTATCAAAATAGAATCATCTTTCAATTGTAACTTTGCTATAGAGATTGCTCTAATCTCTTGCTTTGTCATAGGTAACTCTCTCTGAATAAACTCTTTGTCATAAATATGTCCCATGCTCATCATACCTTTCTTAAAATTGTAACATTCATCTCATATTTTCTAATATTTTGTTCATACTCTTGTGCTAAAAATCTACTTATTTTTTCATCTGAATATGATAGCCTCTCTCCTACTATCACTTCTATATTATCAAATCCAGTTTGAACTAAATTACGGCTTATCTCTATTGGATTATTACTCTCATCAGTCAATAGCACAACTCCATCTTTACTTTCATACAAAGCTTTTACGTAATCATTCTCTCTGCCATGGACACTTAATAATCGATAGTGCTCCCAAGTCATCTCTAACTTTGAAAAAAGATATTGAAACGATGATATTCCTGGAATTACATTAAAGCTTTCTGTTGGAAAACTTTTCTTCAAATATGTAAGTAAACTATAGTATCCTGTATCCCCTGAAACTATAAAAACTATATTTTTATTTAAGTTTTCAGAAACAAACTTTTTCATAGAATCCAGCTTTTTCATAACATATCTCTCTTGATTTGTTAAAAGTTCATCTATCTCTTCTAACTGTCTCTCACCACCAATAACTATCTCTGATTCTGCAATCAACTTAAATCCAGCTCTTGTTAAGTAATCTAAGTTCCCTGGCCCAAGACCTAAAACTGATAATTTTTTATTCACTTTTTAACTCCTCTACCATCTTATAAAATCCGTCACTCGAACCTAAAATATCCCCTTTATAATTAAACAATACTGATTCAAATTTTAAAGTCTCTCTAGAGAATTCTGAAGATCTCTTAGAAACCTTATTAGCAATAAGATTAAATAATCTCTCTTTTTCAGAGATATACTCACAAGCCTCTTCAGCTGTATTCGACTCTAAAACTTTCAATATATTTTCTCTTGGTTCATCTATCAAAACAGCATTTGCAGCTATTACCTCTAGACGTGCATCTGCTACTCTACTATGAGTATTAAATATTCCACCAGCTACTTTTATAGCTTTTCCTATATGCCCTATAAGCATAACTCTCTTGAATCCTAGTTTTACAGCACTATCTATCATAAATCCTATAAAATTGCTCGTAACAACGCTTTGTCCAATATCTATATTATTATCTATACAAAACTGTTTTCCATGATTTCCAAATAAAAATAGTACCCAATCTCTATCACTATTTTCTTTTAAAACTTTAAGCTCTGCAAACATCGAATTTTGTAGTGCTTCTTCACTCATCGGCTTAACAATCCCTGTGGAACCTAAAATAGATATTCCACCTAAAATTCCTAACTTTCCATTAAAAGTTTTCAAAGCTTTTTCACGACCTTTTGGAACATAGATATAAACTAGTAACTTTAGATGATTCATCTCGCAACTTTCTAAAAGTTCTGCTAATGCTTTTATTATCATCTCTTGAGGACCTGGATTTATTGCTGACTTACCTGGTTCAACTTTTAAACCTTTTTTAGTTACAACTCCAACACCTCTTCCTCCGACCAAAAGTATATTATTGAATTTGTGAGCTTTTTTAATATCTGGTAACTCATCTACAACTTTTACTTTAGCACAAATCTCTATTCCGTTTGTTACATCAGGATCATCACCAGCATCTTTAATTACAACACCTCTTGCCCAATCTCCAACTCTTTTCTTAGCTTTTATAGGAATATCTATCGTTGTTCCATTCAAAGTTGTAAATATACAGTTATTTTCTATCTCACTTTTTAGAAGTAAATCTAAAGCGGCTAAAGCAGCTACTGTAGCACATGTTCCTGTCGTATATCCAGATCGTAAGTCATTATTCATTAAAATCCTTCTCTCTTATATAACTGGTATAAAATACCATGAAGAATTGATACAGCTACTGGACTTCCTCCCTTTCTTCCTTTTACGATTATATACGGAATTCCACTTCCTGGTAAAATCTCTTTTGATTCAGCTGCTCCTACAAACCCTACTGGAACTCCTACAATCAGCGCTGGTTTTTCAACCTCTCCTGAATCTATAAGTTCTTTTAATCTAAACAATGCTGTAGGTGCATTTCCAATCAGATATATATTTGTATTTGGATCCTTTGCAGCATGCTCTATTCCTACAATTGATCTTGTTACTCCTCTATCTTTAGCCTCTGCTGCAACATCTTTATCTGCTACTAATGAATATGCAGAGTAATTGAATTTATCTAATGTAATTTTGCTAAGTCCATTTACAATCATATTTGTATCACAATATATTTTTCCACCTTTTTTCAAAGCTTCTAAACAAGATTCTACTGCATCCTCAGAAAACTCTATCAAATCTGCATATTCAAAATCTGCAGTTGTATGAATTACTCTTTTTACTACAGGAAGATGCTGTGCTGAAAACTCTTCAGCCTTTTTCCCTAACTCCTCCTCTATTATCTCAAAACTTCTAATCTCTATATCTTGTGGTTTTTTTATATACGACATTTTTTTGCTCCTTCTAAAATTTCAATTAATATCTCCATATTTTTAAAAAAGTGAAGATGAGGATATCCTGCGATTAAATTTTTATTTCTATATCCACATAACCACTCTCTTCCATCTAACTTCTTTAACTTAAATTCTCTTTCACACTGTCCAACTTCATCAATTGTTGAGTAATGAAACTCATGAGCTTTCCCTTTTAAATCTTTATATTCAACATCTACATATCCAAATCGACTTATAAATAATCTACCGGTCATCTTCGTACTACAATCTATCAATTCAGCTAACGGATAAAATTTTTCGTCTAAAGTTTTTATACCCTTACTCAGGTACATAAATCCACCGCACTCTCCGTATATATATCCTCCATTTTTATGAAACTCTTTCAAAGAGATTTTAAACGATTCGTTAGATGATAATTTTTCTAAATAATTTTCTGGATAACCTCCACCAAAATATAAAAAATCAACTTCTGGAATTTTTTCATCCTCTATCGGTGAAAAGTCTACGAGTTCAGCTCCCATTCTTTTTAAAAGTTCTAAATTATCCTCGTAATAAAATGAAAAAGCTTTGTCCTTTGCTACTCCAATTTTTATTTCTGAGAATCTGTTTTCAAACTTTTTAAAAATATCTTCAAATTCAAAATCCGTTTCTATTCCAATAAGTTTTTCGAGTTTTTCAAAATCTACGGTTTTTCTGATCTCCGATTTTAACAACTCTTTTTTTTCATTTAAATCTTGGACCTCATCAGCTTGAAGTAATCCCAAATGTCTACTGCTAATTCCTAGATTTTCATCTTTTTTTAAATATCCTATACAAGGAATGTCTGTGTAACTTTCAATTGCCTCTTTCAACATAAAATACAATTTTTCACTGCTAACTCTATTTATTATAACTCCAGCAATATTGACTCTTGGATCCAACATTTTATATCCCAATACCTCTGCTGCGATACTAGTACTTTTACCTATCGCATCAACCACCAATATTACAGGAAGATTTAAAACCCTTGAAAGATGTGCAGTACTATAGTTATCCAAAGAATTTCCAAGCCCATCATAAAGCCCCATCACACCCTCAACAATAGATATTTCTTTTCTATGTTTTAAAAAACTATATTTTACTCCCTCTTCTCCCATCAAAAAAAGATCTAAATTATAACTGTTATTTCCGGTTATAAACTTATGAAAACTTGGATCGATATAATCAGGACCAACTTTAAATGGTGAAACATCTGAAAAAGCTGACATAAGAGCCATAGAAACTGTTGTCTTTCCTATCCCACTTCTTGTTCCAGCTAAAACGAATCCTTTCATTCTCCAAGCACCTTCTTTAAAGCTTCTAATACCTTTTCATTTTTCTTTCTATCTTTTATGGCAAGCCTGATATAGCTTTCATCTAAAAACATAAAGTTAGATGCATCACGAACAAGCACACCATTCTCTATCATCTTCTTTCTGAAACTTTTAGCATCATCATTTAACAACTTAACTAAGATAAAATTCGTCTCTGTTGGTGTAACTTCAATTCCTTTTAAAGCTTTTAGTTCCTCATAAAATTGAATCTTCTCTTTTTTTATCCAAGCCTCTGTCTCGTGAATGTATAGATTATCTAATAACATGGTTTTTCCTGCAATCTCTGCTACTCCATTTACACTCCAAGGTTCTCTTATATTTCTTATCTCTTCTAAAATAGCTTCATCAAAAGTTAAACCATAACCTAATCTAACCCCTGGAAGAGCAAAAAATTTAGTAAGAGCTCTTAATATAAAAATATTTTTATGCTTTAATAAAAAAGAAGTTTTATCTTTCCACCCGTCCACAAATTCTATAAACGCTTCATCTACAAATAATTTTTTATTTTTTCTTTCTAAAAAATTAGCTATCCTCTTTATTTTATCTAAATCTTGGAATTTTCCTGTTGGATTATTTGGATTACACATTACAACCACATCTTCATCAGTTATAAAATCCATTAGTAGATTCTCATTCAATGAAAAATCTTTACTCAGTGGGAAAAATTTTACATCTCTTCCTGCTGCTTTTGCTGCTCTTTCATACTCTGCAAAAGTTGGAGCTATTATAAGCACTTTTTTAGCTTTTACAGCTTTCATATATAAAAATAAAACTTCTGTGGCTCCATTTCCAACAACAACATTGTCTATTGAGCAACTATTATAGTTTGCTATAGATTGTCTCAACTCTACATAATCTATATCCGGATACTTCTCCAAAGCTTCGAAATTTTCTATAACTGCTTTCTTAAAGCTCTCCGGAACCCCTAAAGGATTTATATTAGAACTATAATCTAATACCTCTACTCCATCCTCTCTTTTCAATCTATAAATATTCCCACCATGTAAATCCATGTTCTCACATCCCATCTTTATACTAATTGTATTAAACTACTAAATAAAACAACTCCCACCAAAGATGTCATAAACATAATTTTATAACATTTTTTTATATCCTCTTTTTCAAACTCTTTTATTTTATCTCCTATTGTTGGCTTCTCATAAAGCTTTCCAAAATATCTAGTCTTTCCTCCAAACTGAACCCCAATAGCTCCTGCAAAGCTTGCTTCTGGATGGCCAGAATTTGGACTCGAATGATTTTTTCTATCTCTAAAAAATATCTTTAAAGGTTTTTTCATTCCCATTCCCAAAAGAAAAGTTGCTATTGGAATAATTAAAGCTCCTGATAATCTAGCTGGTATAAGATTAAAGAGATCATCTATTTTTGCAGATGCCATTCCAAAATCAATATACTTTTCATTTTTATATCCAACCATAGAATCTAAAGTATTTATAGCTTTATATCCCATAGCTAAAGGTAATGCTAAAGAGACTCCATCAATCATTACTAAACTTCCCAAAAAAGCATAAAACATCGGTGCTATTATCCCATCCACAGAGTTCTCAGCTATAGTTTCCATTGTACTTCTCACAACTTGAACCTCATCCATTTCGCCTGTATCTCTACTTACAAGATATGATAGCTCTTTTTGAGCTCTTTCTAAATCGCCACTTTTTAAAATTTTATAAACTTTTATACCTTCAGCTCCTAAACTTTTTGTTGCTAAAGTTGTATAAAGAAAGAAAATTTCTAAGTATTCTGAGCTTTTAGCTATATAATAAGAAGCTATTGCCGTTGTAATTATAACAACTATAGCCATAATAGCTCCCCAAAATTTTTTATTTTTAAATTTATAGATATTTTTTTCTATTATATTTATATAGTTACCTATCAATCTAACTGGATGTGGAAACCAATACGGATCTCCAAACATCAAATCTAAAACATACGCTATTAAAAATTTTAATGTGAAGCTCATACCTCGCCCTCCAAAATCTTATAAATAGCTTTCATGTCTATATTCTCTCTAAATATTTCTTCTAATTTATCTAGTTCACGAAGTCTATATTCATCAAAATCCATCTCAGACTCTTTTTTTTCAAGACCTTTCTTCTCTCTAATTTTATTTAAAATAAAATCAGAAAACTCAGTATTATCAAAAATTCCATGTAGATAAGTTCCAAATATATTTTCATTTACTGTTGCAATCAATCTATTATCCTCTGTACACGAAATCTCTTTTCCAGATGTAACTCCTTGATGAATCTCATATCCCTTTACAAAAATACTTCCCATACCTTCTAATAAACCACTGTTACCATTTAATACTCCGGAGTATTGAGTTGTAACTTTTTCCTTTTCCATGACAGTTTCTATATCTAAAAGACCTAACCCAGGTAGCTCCTTTATATCTCCTTCAATACCATACGGATCTAAAACTCTCTCTCCTAAAATTTGAAACCCTCCGCATATCCCCACAATAGGAATGCCTCTTCTAGAAAGCTTTATAATCTCTTGAGCGATCCCTTTCTCTTTTATATCTTTCAAATCATCTATGGTATTTTTAGACCCTGGAATTATTATTAAATCTTCATCTCCTAATTCATGAGCTGATGTAATATATTTTATATTTACATCCTCATTTATTGAAAGAGCATCTATATCTGTAAAGTTTGATATATGTTTCAATTTTATAACCGAAATATTTATCTCACCTTTTTTATTTTTTATTTTATTAAACTTCTCTGTAACACCATCCTCATCCTCTATGTCTAGTTCAAAGTATGGCATAACTCCTAAGATTGGAACTCCTGTTAGCTCCTCGATTTTACTTAACCCTGGTTTTAATATATCAACATTTCCTCTAAACTTATTTATAATCACACCTTTTACTCTAGCTCTTTCATCTGGTTCCATCAAGCAAATTGTCCCATAAATTGAAGCAAAGACTCCACCTCTATCAATGTCTGCAACTAAAATAACAGGCGCATCTATCATCTCAGCTAACCCCATATTAACTATATCATCTTGCTTTATATTTAATTCAACAGGACTACCAGCTCCCTCAACAACACATATTTCACTGTTATTTTTTATATAATCATATGCAAGCATTATATCTTTTTTTAACTCTGTTTTATAACTTCCATACTCTAATCCACCCATGTTTCCGATAGATTTTCCATTTACAATAACCTGAATTCTTCTATCGCCAGTTGGTTTTAGTAAAATAGGATTCATAGTATAGTGAGCATCCACTTCACAAGCTACAGCTTGTACAGCTTGAGCTCTTCCCATTTCATGCCCAGATTTTGTTATATAAGAGTTCAGTGCCATGTTTTGAGATTTAAAAGGTAATACCGCGTGTCCGTCTTTAAAAAATGCTCTACATAAGCCCGTTACTGTTATGCTCTTCCCTGCTCCTGAAGATGTCCCAACAACCATTATATTCTTATGTTTCATATATCTTTCTCCTAACTTTAATTGAAGTTTAGCGGAAATATAAAAGTGCGAAAGTGAATAAAATTTTTATAATTAGAATTGAATGTAAACAAATCTAAATATAAATCTGTTCACCGCAGATTTTATATTTTCTTAAAATATTGATGGCAGATATCCTGACTCAGATTCATCCTACTCTTAGGCCTTCCCATAAAATTACAGTGGCTTAGTCTAATTTCGTCCTCCTTACAGTGGCGGGACCGTGTGAGATTTTCACTCATCTTTCCTTTTAATCAACTTCTTGAACCATTAATACTATACATATTTATCATAATTATACATAATGATAATGTACAAGTCAATCATTTTTAAAATTTATCGTTTATAAACAAAACTAAAATAATGCATTTAAACCTATCTTTAGTCATTTGTGTTAGAGATTATAACAAAAAGAGCCTTCAATTGAAGGCTCTTTAATCTTTTAATACGGTTGACTATAATACGGTTTTGTATTTTGCTGATTATTATATTGGTTATTATATTGTGGCTGAGTATATTGTGGTTGTTGCTGGTAATACGGTTGCTGATTCACATCTTTTATCGTTTGAGTTTGATCCTGAACTGATCCAACTAATGCTCCTGCCGCTGCACCTATTCCGGCTCCTAAAAGTGTAGCCTTACTATCTCCACCGATAGCTTGCCCTAGCAATGCTCCCGCTCCTGCACCAACTGTTGTTGAGCCTATTGTATTAGAACCTACATTAGAGCAACCTGATAAAATTAAAACTGAAAATATTGATACAATTAATATCTTTTTCATTTCATTCACTCCTTTTAACTATCTATTACTCTTCCACTATTACAGTTTTATTAATCATAAACTTTATTAGTGAGAATAAAAAGAATGGTGAAGCCAATCCAAAAGTTATTACAACTAATAGTGTCCACCCTAATAAAAACAATAAACTATCCGCAAATCCAACATCACATCTTAATCTTTTCATTTTTTCACCTCTTTTTTATTTTTAGTATTCTATATTAATATAATGTTTCTTTTAATTTTACAAGCTTTTTTTTACTTTCAGAAACTAGACATCGAATAATTATTGATGTATAATAAAAAGATAAGATAAAACATTTAAAGAAAGAGGAATCAAAATGACTAAAGAACTATTTAAAGGAAGTGTAGTTTTAAATCCTGTTCCAGCTGTAGTTATTACATCTAAAAATAAAGATGGTAAAGAAAATGCTTTTACCGTTGCATGGACTGGTACTATCTGTACAAACCCACCTATGCTTTCAATTTCAATTAGACCTGAAAGATTATCATATGAATATATAAAAGAAACTATGGAGTTTACCGTTAATCTTCCAAATACTTTCCAAGTTAGAGAAACCGACTATTGTGGAGTTATATCTGGTAGAGATGTCGATAAAATAAAACATCTTGGTTTAACTTCAAAGCCAGGACATCATGTAAATTCACCCTATATCGAGGATTTTCCTATAAACATTGAATGTAAAGTTAAACAAATCATACCTCTAGGAACTCATGATTTATTTTTAGCTGAGGTTGTTGGATCTCATATAAATAAAAATATAATCGATGAAAAGGGAAAGATTCACTTCGAATGGGCTAACTTAATAAACTATTGCCACGGAGAGTATTTCCCAATGTCTAAAAAACCTATTGGACAATTTGGATTCTCAGTAGCTAAAAACCCTCTTTTAATAGAGAAATATAAACATATCAAATCTTATGTTGAATATAAAGATGAAAGAAGCGTTAGAAAACCAAAGAAAAAAATTAAAACCAAAGCAAAAAAGAAAAAATAATAATTACAAATAAAAAGAGCAGATGGGCAGCTTATAACCCATCTGCTCTTTAATTTACAAAAGGAGTGTTATATGATTCAAAAATTTAAATTTGAAAAAAGCTTTATCAAAATGTTAATGGCTCTAGCCATTCCAATCATTTTACAAAGTTTGATTACGGCATCATTAAACTTATTAGACAACATCATGGTTGGAAAACTCGGAGAAAGCGAAATTGCTGCTGTTGGATTATCCAATCAATTTTATATGATTTTCTTCTACTCAGTTGCTGGAGTTGGTATGGGTGCCTCTATCTTTATGTCACAACTTTGGGGAAAAAAGGATATTAAAAAAATTCATGAATTTTTAGATTTATCTCTTCTTATTTCCGTTGTTGTATCTATATTTTTTGCAAGTATCGCCATACTATTTCCAGAAAACATAATACATATTTTCTTAAAGGATCCAGTAGTTACACAACTTGGTGTCAGTTATCTTAGAACCGTTGCAGTAAGTTATATTTTATCATCGATAACATTAGCATTTTCAATGGCTCTTAGAAGTACTGCACAAACAAAACTACCTATGTATGGAAGTATTGTTGGAATTATATTCAATGGAATTTTAAACTATCTATTTATATTTGGAAAATTCGGTGCGCCTAGACTCGGTGTTACAGGAGCTGCTCTTGGAACTACAATATCTAGAACTATGGAGCTAGCATTTATTCTATTTGCAATATATAAATTTGATAATGTAATCGCTACAAAATTCAACAGTTACAAAAATCTTTCAATACAAAAATTTAAAGAATTTTTCAAGATAGCATCTCCTGTTATCTTCAACGATATCATGTGGATTCTAGGAATCTCTACATTCTCTATTGCATATGCTCAACTTGGAGTAAATGCAACCGCTACTATGCAAATAGCAATTACAATAAATAATATGTTCAACATATTTGGAATAGGTATTGGAGCTGCATCAGCAATTATCATTGGAAATAAAATTGGAGCCGGTGAAAAACAGGAAGCGTATAATCTTTCTAGAAAAATATCTCAATTCGGGGTCCTTCTTGGAATCTTTATAGGTTTCGTTTTCTATTTTATCTCTCCATCTATTGTTGGGATATTTAAAATAACTCCAGAAACTGCTAAAAATGTAAATGTTGTATTAAAAACCATGGCCTTCTTTATTCCTGCAAGATTTTATGCTATTATACAAGTAATAGGTACTTTAAGAGGAGGAGGAGATGTTGTTTATGCAATCGCGGTTGAAATGATCGGAATTTGGTTTATAGGCATTCCTTTAGCTTTTGCTGCAATACACTTTATCCCTGGATTATCTATAACAACACTTTACTTCATAATCTGTTTAGAAGAGATTGTTAAATGTGCGATGTCATATCCTCGTGTAACTTCATATAAATGGATTAAAAGTTTAGTTTAATTTAGGAGGACTCATGTTATCATTACTTATTTTACTTGTGGGGGTTACATTTTTAGTTTTCGGAGCAAACTTTCTTGTAGATGGAGCTTCTGTAATCGCTAAAAAATTTAACATCCCAAATATTGTTATCGGTTTAACTATTGTTGCATTCGGGACATCCGCACCAGAGCTTGTTGTAAATGTTATCTCGGCAATGAATGGAAAATCCGCTATCACCCTAGGAAATGTTATTGGAAGCAATATCATAAACGTTCTTATTATTCTTGGGATAACAGCTTTGATATATCCTTTAACAGTTGCTAGAAACACTGTTAAATATGAAATTCCAATCGCACTTTTTGCCTCGATTCTAACTTACGTTCTATCTAAAAATGGAGTTTTAAGTAAGTTTGATGGCTTAATTTTACTTGGATGTTTTATACTATTTCTTTTATACAATACATATTTAACTGTTACAAACAACGAAGAGAGTGAATTGGAAGTTAAAAACTACACCCTACCAATTGCTATTGTCATAACAATCTTAGGTTTTGTTCTTTTAGTTTTTGGTGGAAAATTTATAGTTGATTCAGCTGTTGAGTTAGCTAGAAATTTTGGAATCTCAGAAAGAATAATCTCTATTACTGTTGTCTCTTTAGGAACTTCACTTCCAGAGCTTGCAACATCAGTAATTGCAGCATTTAAGAAAAACACTGATATAGCTATTGGAAATGTTGTTGGATCTAATATATTTAACACATTCCTTATTTTAGGAGTTTCTGCTACAATCTCACCTATTGATATTAGTTCTGGCGCTTTTATTGATTTAATTTTAAATATTGTTGCATCTCTTTTACTATTTATTTTCGTTTTGAGAAAATATAGATTAAATAGAATCCACGGTTTATTATTTTTAACTGTTTATTCAGCTTATTTATACTCTCTTTTTAAATAATTTTTAAAAAAGGAAGTGATTAAAATTCAAATAATCTATAACAATAATGCTCCCGCTATCGGGATTATCCAAATAATTCATGGAATGAGCGAACACTCTAAAAGATATTTGAAGTTTACAGAATTTCTAAACAAAAATAATTATATAGTTGTACTTTCTGATCATAGAGGACATGGTGAAAAAGCTAGAGAGAATGATTCTCTTGGTTTTTTTACCGGTTCTTTTGATACACTAGTTTTCGATCAAGTTAATATAAGTAGGGAGATTAAAAGTTTACATCCTACCCTTCCTATATTTATTTTAGGTCATAGTATGGGATCATTCATAGCACAAAAACATATGAAAGTTTATTCTAAAAAAACTTTTAACTATATTTTTATGGGAAGTTGTTTTGAAAGAAAAGGAATAACTTTTCTAGGGAAAATTATTTTCAAATCAATATCCTTACTTACAAAAAATCCTAAAAAAATTTTTAATGATATAATTTTTCTCGGAGCTAACTCAAAAATTAAAGATTCTGAAAAAAATAGTTCCTCTTGGCTTAGTAGAGATAAAAAAACGGTCGATACCTTTTTAAAAGATCCATGTTGTGGATTTAGTTATACCCCAAAATTTTACTATAATTTTTTGAATTTTCTGTCAACATTGTATGAAAAGAATAGTTTTAATTTTGTGAATAAAAAAACTCCTATTCTTATTATTTCCGGAGAAAGTGACCCTATTGGTTTATATGGTAGAGGAGTTAAATCACTCTTCAATTTTTATAAATCACTGGGATTTAAAAATCTTTCCCTTAAACTCTACAAAGATTCTAGACATGAAATTTTAAATGAAATAAATAAAGATGAAGTTTACAATGATATCTTAAATTGGATAAATAAACAATTATAAAACTAAAGGGCTAAAATGTCTTTACGACAATTCAGCCCTTTTTTTTATTTTAAAACTTTTGCTTTTAAGAATTGAAACTCTCTAACAACACTTCTATGCTCTAAAAGTTTTATATCTTGGTTATTCATTTTAAAGAAATATTGAATCAATGGTCCCACACAAACCGAAGATACTATTGTTCCTATTCCGACACTTCCACCTAGAATATACCCTATCGAAAGAACAACAACCTCTATACACGTTTTTATTTTCCATAATGGATATTTCGATTTTTTTGTTAAAACTACCATTAAACCATCTCTTGGACCACAACCCAATCCAGTCGATATATAGACATAGCATCCATAACTGAATATCATTATTCCAATAATTAAAATCGCTATCTTTTTGATTAACACATCTCCTTTTGGAACTACATCTAAATACATGTACATATCTATAAAAACTCCTACCAATAAAAAGTTTATAATCGTACCACTACCTATTGGTTGTTTTAAAAATATACTTACAAAAACAACAACAGCTCCAACTAATAGATTCGCTTCTCCTAAAGTTATACCAATTGTTTTGTTTAACCCCTGATTTAAAACATCCCATGGTGACAATCCCAAATTAGAATTTAGAATCGTAACAACTCCTAACGAACACAATAAAAGACCTAACATTAATTTTGAATACTTAAATACCTCTCGTTTCATCATCATACCCTTCCTATTTTTTCTGGAATTATTATATCATTTTTAATTTAAAAAGAAAATTTTATTTGATTTTTTTCGATTTTAGTATAATATTATTATGAAAAAAAGAATATATGGAGGTTTTTATGAACAGATTTAAATTACCTATAGGTATCTACGCTATTACCGACTCTGAATGTGCTAACAATAAGAATTTTTTAACATATTGCGAGGAACTACTTCAAGGTGGAGCGAAGATTATACAGTATAGAGAAAAAAGTAGAGATATGAAAAAACTTTTTAAAGAAGCTAAAGAGCTTAGAGAATTAACACAAAAATATAACGCCATATTTATAGTTAACGACCACCTTGATATTGCCCTTCTTGTAGATGCAGATGGAATTCATATTGGTCAAGATGATCTTCCTATTTCAGAGGTTAGAAAAGTTCTAGGAAAAAATAAAATAATTGGAATTTCAACTCATAATTTACAAGAAGCTGAAGATGCCGTTAAAAATGGAGCTGATTATATTGGAGTTGGACCTATTTTCCATACTGATACAAAAAAAGATGCTGGAAACCCTCTAACACTTAAGTTTCTAGAAGAAGTCGAAGCAAATATCACTCTTCCATATACTGTTATCGGTGGAATAAAAGAACATAATTTAGAAGAAGTTTTATCTAGAGGTGCAAAATCTGTGTGCCTTATATCAGAGCTAATCTGCAATAAAAATACTTTTGAAATTACAAAAAGAATCAATGAAAAAATTAAATCTTATTAAGAATAAAAAAAAGCACAGATTAATCTGTGCTTAAAACTCTTAAATGGTGCCTAGAAAAGGATTCGAACCTTCGACCGCCCGGGTATGAACCGGGTGCTCTAGCCAACTGAGCTATC
>NZ_JTLI01000032.1 GCF_000799075.1 Cetobacterium sp. ZOR0034 | reverse complement strand
AAGTTAAGATAGCCTATTTGGACATTTAAAATTTGATAGCTAAGAAGTTAATTTACACTAAATTTGGTATACTCCCCTCTTTTCTCCAATCTATAACTATTTCCTGTTAAGTTGAATATTTCGCATCTAAAAGATAATCTATCTAATACTGCTGTTGCTAACGCTGGATCTCCTAGGAACTCTGTCCATTCACTAAAGGTTTTGTTTGATGTAATCACCATTGCCACTTTCTCATCTAATTTTGAAATCAATTGAAAGAAAAGGTTTGCTTCCTCTTTACTAATGGGTAGATATCCGATTTCATCTAGTAACAGAACCTGAGTGTTAAGAATTCTTTTGTATAGTAAGTTATATTTATATGAATCTTTTCGATACTTCAAGATATCAATTAAATCAGTCATTGAAACAAAATAGACATCATATCCTTTTTTTAGAGCTTCAACTCCTAAAGAAATCATTATTCTAGTTTTACCTATTCCAGGAGGACCTAAAAGAATTAATTTAAACAAGCGATCTACCCATTGCATTTCACACAAAATATTAATTTTTTTCTTTGAAATTGATTTTTGAAAATTAAAATCAAAATCACTAAAATCCTTATGATATGGAAGACTAGCTTTTTTTAGTCGCATCTTATATTTTTTAGCTTCTCTTTCTTCAATTTCCATTTTAAAAACATTTTTTAGAAATTCACAGTATGATATGTTAGATTGCTCTGCATTCAAGAGATAATCATCAAGATTATCCCTTAAATTATTTAAATTTAACTGTATTGCTAACTCTTTTAATTCTTCATTTAACATAGCTTCACCAACTTTTCTTCGTATTCAGAAAGTTCTCTAGTTTCAGTAACTATATTTTTTAATTTATCTGGAATATTTTGTAGAGAAGGCTCTAACTCAGTATTTTTCTTAGTATTACTAAGAAGTTTCACCAAGAAATCTAAATCAAAATTCTCTTTGGATATACATTCTTTAATCGCATTTAGAAAAATTTCTTTATCGTATTCAGTAGATAAACTATCGATTCTTCTGAGTTGAGATTTTATGTATCGTTTTTTTAATATTTCAATATTTTCTATATACTGAATAATTAAATTTTTGTTAGAATAACGATCTAAAATTTTAGATTTAAGCTCCAAAATTTTAGGATCAAGCGTTGTATTTCTAGAAATATTTGAGATAAGTTTCCCCTTATCCTTAGAAATTTCGTAAGTATTAATACATTCTTTGGTTTTTAGATTAAAAAATGTTATTCGATTATCGTTACAAACTACTCCAACTTCTTTTTGTTTGTCTGAATATGTTTCTTTTGGAAGTTGATATCTATTACTTTTATATGTTACAGTATTGTCTTTTGATAAAGAATAGGTTACAATATTATTAGTTGTTTCTTCTTTTTCAAAGAGGAATGGAGGTACTTGTTGTAGATGTTCTTTTTCAAGGTGAAACATCTCTTCAGGTACTTTTTTTATTGTTGAATGTTCTTTTGCATTTCCAGTTCTTTTTAACCAATCTAAACAAAGTTCATTAAAATCATCAATATTTGTAAAAATTCTATGTTTAGCAAAATTATTTTTTACAAATTTAACAACAGCTTCAATTTTACCTTTACTTTCAGGATCATACGCTCTACAAAGATGCACTTTAAAATTCATAGTATTTATGTACTTTTGAAACAAATCTGTTTTAATAATATCTCCAAAGTTTTCCTTAACAAACATAGTTTTATCTTGATCATAGACAATGGTTTTTGGAACCCCACCAAAGAACTCAAAAGCTTTGTGATGACATTGTACAATATCACTTGATGTAAATGGTTTATCTTGCCAAATAGCAAATTTATATCTTGAGAAAGATAATACCATAGTGAACAGATAGAGTTTTTTAGTTTTTTTGTCTTCAGTAAGAAGATTAATCTGCCCCATATCTACTTGCGCTTGCTCTCCTATATCTGTTTCAGGAACCGCAAGAAATTGTCGTGAAACTTTGAGTTTAGGCAACTCATATTTTTTTCTAAGTTTTTCAACATACGATCGAACTGTTCTTTCAGCCATACTAAAGTTTTTATCTCTTTCTTTAAGCCAATCAAATACTTGAGCACCACTAATATCATTAAATTCTTTAATCCAAGATACGATAAGCTGCTCATATACATCCATTTTTCTTCCAACAATTCTTTGCTTATGTTGAGCTCTAAGAAGTTCAAATTCTTCAGATGACATATTCCAATATTTATTAATAGTTCTAACATCTGAATTTAGTATTCTGGCAATTTGAGTTACTTTAAGATTTTGTTCTTTTAAAGTTTTAATTTTATTAAACATAATCCATCCTTTCATCTGTATCCTCCAGTAGTATTTATTATACTTAAAGGATACTACATTTTAAAAGAAAGTGTAATCTGGTCTGCCGAAATTACAACATTGCGTTCTGCCGAAAAACCTACAAATCTATTATACCACTAACACAAGTAGATAAAGGAATTTCAGAGCTAAAAGCTGAAATATTTGAAGAATTTAAATATAATGAGAAATTAATGGAATATATTGAAAAGTTGATAGTTTCTGATTCTAAAAATGTTAGAAGAAACCTAGTTAAGTTACAAACTTTAGGGAATGAGTTTTCTTTAAACTTTTTAATTGGAGGTGTAGAATACAGCCTTTTAAAAGGTGACTTATCATTAGCAACTTTAACTTTAAAAGTTAAGCAATATACATTACCTGTAAAAAAAGAAGAATCTTTACAAAATGATTTGATTCCTAAAATTTGTGATGTAAAAACACGTAATATTTCAGAATACCAAAATGTTCAGGAGGAAGGATTATGAGTGATTTAGATATTTTAAGAGATATGGCAAACCAACTAAAACTTTCTACTTTAAAAACTAGCATTATGAAATTTATTGAAGAAGCAGAGCAAAGAAGTGAAACATATAAAGAATTTCTTTTTAAGATACTGAAGGCTGAAGTTGAGCGAAAGGAAAAGGATGCTTTAAGAAACCGAATTAAAAAAGCAAGGTTTCCTTATTCAAAAGAGATAGAAACTTTTGATACAACTTTTCAGAAATCTATTGATAAAACTAAAATAAATATTTTAAAAGAAATGAAATGGATTGATAATATGTACAACTTAATCTTCTTGGGTCCTCCTGGAGTAGGGAAATCTCATTTGATGATAGGGTTAGGCTATCGCGCTGCAGAACTAGGATATCAGGTATTGTTTCTTACTATGAGTGAATTAATATATTTTTTAAAGAATAAGGCTGATTGTAGGAAATCAAGAGAGGTAATAAACCGCTTAAATAAATGTGATTTATTAATGATAGATGAGGTTGGATATATTCCACTAACCAAAGAAGATGCTAACTTGTTCTTTGAGATAGTAAGTGGACTTCATGAAAAAACATCAATTTGTATAACATCAAATAAAGATTTTAGTCAATGGACAGAGCTTCTTCAAGATGAAGCTCTAGCTACTGCAATATTAGATCGCTTGGTTTACAGATGCCAGGTATTCAATCTAAAAGGTAACAGTTATCGGCTAGAAAATAGAGAGACTATCTTCAAGTAAAAACTTGCAAACACCACTCACGAAATTTTGCAAACTCTTATCATTTTTTTTTACAAATATGATTGACGTTCACAAGTGATCTAAATGAAATTGTTAATTATAATATAATGATTATAGGGGAAGCTATTTCTAAAATAGATATGAGAACTCTTTTAAAATACAATAATGATAAAAAATATTGGTTAAATATAAAAGGGACTCGTAATTTTTTGATTCATGAATATCATGGTGTAGATTATAAATTACTTTATAAAATAGCTACTACATTGTGTTTTGCAACTTTTTTTAGCAGCACTGTAGCACCTTTAAAGAGCACCACCATTTTTTCTTGATATAGCATTTTTTAATCTGTAACTTTCTCCACTAAAAATTACTAAATGTCCGTAATGAATTACTCTATCTAATATTGCAGTTGTAATCTTTTTATCCATAAAAATTCCATTCCATTTAGAAAACTCAATATTAGTTGTGATAATTAAACTTTTTCGCTCATAACAATCAGCAATGACTTGAAATAGTAGTTCTGCGCCCTTTTCTCCTATTGGAACATATCCCAGTTCATCTAGAATAATTAAATCATACTTTTTTAAATTCTTCAGAAATCTGCCAAGCGTTGCCTTATTATATGCGTCTATTAATTCATTTATTAAAGTAGCAACCTTAAAAAACCTAACCCTTTTTCCTTGATTACAAGCTTCAACGCCAATTGCTGTTGCTAAATATGTTTTTCCTGTTCCTACGGAACCATAAAAAATTAAATTGTGACTCTTTTCTATGAAATCACCAGTTTTAATTTCCTCTAAATTTAAACCTTCAGGTAACTGTATATCATCAAAACAATAGCCTTCAAATGTTTTAACAACATCGAATTTAGCCTCAGCAATCAGCCTATTTTTTCTTCTAATTTCTTGAGAATTTATACTTATCTCTAATACATTTGTTAAAAAATCTTTTTTATCACCTAGAGGAATAGATTCATATTCCTCTAAGATTTCACTTCCTAACTTAAGTTTTTTACAGTACTTTTCTAGCGTGTCCATTTAGTTCCCTCCCATTAAAATATCATATATTGATAACTCTGGTTCCATTGAATTTTGATAAGGTGTATTTATCTCATCAGGCCTAAGCTCTGTATATATTTTATTTGGCTCATTAAATGCCCTAAAAGTTGTAATTAGCGATGAAACATCATTTATACCTTTATCTAAATTAGATTCAAGCGCTCTTGTTGCCATACTTAAATCATTACTTATTAGCATTTCAGAAAGAGCTGAGACAATTTTTCTTTTTTCAATGTAATCTTTAGATTTAAAATATATCTTCCAAATTTCAGGTAGTTCTTGATAAAAATCAGTATATTCAAGCGCTGATATTTTTCGCTCTAAGACTTTAAGCCAATCTTTCCAATTTGTTATTTTTGTATTTTTTTTATATATTCGTCTATGAGATGTTAAAAGTTCATAGTTGCTATCTAAAATTTCAATTTTATCAACAAATATTTTTAACCAAACTTCACTGTTTAAAAAATTTGGGAGGACTGAATATTCATTACTTTCAAATTTAACAAAACCTACTTTATTCGTTTTATATTTTTGTAATTTATATACTTCAAAAGTATATGAATTAAGAGGAATCATTTCTGATAAATCAACTTTGAAAAGATCATTAATATTTTCATTTTTTTTGTAATGATCTCTGTCAGAGTCATGCTCACACTTTATTAATAACTCTTTATTAAAATCGCTTAAAGAATCAAAGCTAGGAATAGGTACAAATAGATTTCTTCGAGTATATCCTACTTTGTTTTCAACATGTCCCTTTTCATTACCGCTTGCAGGATTACAAAATTTTGCTTTAAACCCATAGTGAGTCATAAATTGAATAAATCTATCTGTTAATTTTCTTTCTTTTCCTTTTTTTATTTGAGCAACAGCAGTAGACATATTATCAAACCAAATTTCTTTTGGTACTTTTCCAATATGATCAAATATATTTTTCATACCTTGAAATAGAGCTTCTTGATTTTGACTCGGAAAAATTTGAACGTATGAATGATTACTATATGGGAAAGAAATTACCAAATGATAACCATTTATTAGTTCTCCATTCATAGAAAACTGCGTTTCACCAAAGTCAAGCTGGGCTTCTCCAGGTAAATGAGTTAAAGAAAGAAGACCTATATTTTTATTTGAGAAATCTTTTAAAGTTTTTTTCTTTTCATTTACATATTTACAAACTGTTCTATAGCTAATATTAAAAGTATCCGAAAACTCTTCGCATAATCTTTCAAAAACTCTTTTAGCAGTATGGCGCTGTTTTCGAGGAGAACCTAAATCACTAATCAACCATTGATTAATTATTTCTTTAAATGGATCAAGCGAACTTACTCCTGGTCTTCTGATAATTTTATCTGAAAAATCTTCAGTTAAGGCATATTTTTTAACAGTTCTAAAAGTATGTCCAGTTTCTCTAGCAATTTCTCTTAAAGATTTTCCTTGAATAGAATACATAGTTTTGATATTATATTTATTGATCATTGGCAACATCCTTTATACACCCCTTAATAATTAGATTTGGTCGTCTAACTTATTAAAGTGTTATTTTGGTTATTTGTCAATGGTCTCTTTTTTTATGCTAAGTGTTGCTTTTTTAAGTTGCATTTCTGCTGTCTTTTTATATTATCATAAACATACTACATTAATTAAAGATTTAAAAGTTCACATTTCAAAAATGATTGAGGATAGAATAAAAGAAATAGAATAAGGAAAACTAAAAGAGAGTCTATGAGAACTCTCTATTATATTATGTGTTAGTGTAGCATCTAGACTAGAGTATAGACAATACACTAAATTTTATACAAAATATATCCTATTTACACTGTTTTTCTTGCTTTTTCGA
>NZ_JTLI01000031.1 GCF_000799075.1 Cetobacterium sp. ZOR0034 | reverse complement strand
TATATCTAACGATATAGAAATCTCCTATTATTTAGCTATTTTTTATTTTTTGTAATCTACCAGCTGAGTAGTTACTTTATGTTTAAACAAAGAAAAGTTGGAATTGTAGGAACAGGACATGTAGGTAGTCATTGTGCTTTATCTTTAATGCTTCAAGGAGTTTGTGATGAGTTAGTACTTGTAGATATTGATGAAGCAAAATCTCAGTCTCAAGCCTTTGACTGTATGGATACTGCTAGTTTTTTACCACATAGAGTCAAAGTAAAAAAAGGAACTTATCAGGATTTAGGAAAAGTTGATATTGTTGTTATTAGTGTTGGAACTATTGATAATGTTTCTAAAAACCGTCTTTCAGAGCTAGAAGGATCACTTAAAATTATCAATTCATTTGTTCCTGAAATTATGGCTTCTGGATTTAAAGGTTACTTTGTTGTTATAACAAATCCGGTTGATATAGTTACATACTACGTTCAAAAACTATCAGGGTTACCACATAATCACGTTATAGGAACCGGAACTGGACTTGATTCAGCTCGACTTTGTAGAGTTCTTAGCAATGAATTAAATATTGATGCTAGATCTATTCAAGCATATATGTTAGGTGAACATGGAGATTCCCAAATGGCTGTATTCTCTCAGGTTAGTATAAATGGATTTTCGTTAGAATCCTTCTTAAAAAATACTGGTAAAAAACTTGATTACAATAAAGTTCAAACTACTGTTACAAAAGCTGGATGGGATATCTACTCAGGAAAGAAAAGTACAGAGTTTGGAATAGCTTGTGTATGCACGGATATTATAAGAGCTGTGTATTCTGATGAAAAGAAAGTTATGGCTTGTAGCGGATATTTAGAAGGACACTATGGAGAAAATGGTCTTTATATAGGAGTTCCTGCTATTATTGGTAAAAATGGAGTTGAAAAAGTTTTAGAGTTGGAACTAAATGAAAAAGAACAAGATAAATTTTCTGAAACTCTAGAGATAATTAAAAAACATATTAAAATTGGTGAAAAAGCTTTTAAGTAAAAATTATTTGAAATCTAATCGAAAAAATGATACCCTTAAACTTACATAATAATAGAAGGGGGACATTATGATTAAACGAAAAAATGAATTAGAAATCAAAGAGATTGAAGGATTAAGAGGTGGAGTTGGAAAATTAAAAATGACTGAAATCCTATCTAAAGATGAACTTCAAAATGAAGGGAAACTTTTTAGTAGAGTCATTCTAGAGAAAAATTCATCTATCGGACTACATAAACATGTGAACGACTTTGAAGTCTACTATATCTTAAAAGGAGTTGGTCTAGTAGAAGAGGAAAGTGGTACCTATACAGTCAATGAAGGAGATGTAGTTTATACTTGTGATGGAGAACAACACTCTTTATTAAATATCGGAGATTCTGAATTAGAGATGTTAGCTGTTGTTATCAATAATAACTGCAATTAATAGGATTTTAAATAAAAAAAGAGGGTTTCCCAAATTTAGTGTAAATTGTAAAAATTGAATATATATATTTTACCTTCTTGGCTATTAA
>NZ_JTLI01000030.1 GCF_000799075.1 Cetobacterium sp. ZOR0034 | reverse complement strand
TGGAGCGGGAGACGAGGGTCGAACTCGCGACATTCAGCTTGGAAGGCTGACGCTCTACCAACTGAGCTACTCCCGCTAACGTCTTGAAGGAATCCCTCAAGACAAAAAAATTGTATCATAATTTATAAATAATGTCAATAACTTTTTTCTTTTTTGAAAAAATTATTAATTTTTTATTCTAAATCTCTTATCACGAATATCATAAGTTACAAATCCAATTCTTCTCATAAGAACTTTATCGTGGCTTACTAATATAACTGCTCCTGGATAATCTAATAACATATTTGCTATAGCTGTTCTAGAGTAGTCATCCATATATGTTGTAGGCTCATCTATTATAAGTAGGTCTGTTTCCATTAAAGTATTTGTGAATATCTCTAATCTCTTTTTCTCTCCACCTGATAACATGAATATTCTCTTATCTCTGAACTCTAGCTCATTGTTATATAAGTTATCTATCGCTGCCTCTATAAACTCATCTGACAATCCAGTCTTCTCTTTTAAATAGTCTTTGATATACATATTTTCATTAGCGAAAACTGTATCTTGCTCTATGAAAGCAACAGTCGCTTTTTCATTTATAAATACCTCACCTGATGTAGGTTGATCTAATCCAGCAATAATCTTTAATAATGTAGATTTTCCTGAAC
This sequence comes from Cetobacterium sp. ZOR0034, assembly GCF_000799075.1. Lineage (NCBI taxonomy): Bacteria > Fusobacteriati > Fusobacteriota > Fusobacteriia > Fusobacteriales > Fusobacteriaceae > Cetobacterium > Cetobacterium sp. ZOR0034. The sequence continues at coordinate 23,771 of NZ_JTLI01000030.1, read as the reverse complement.
CATTCTCTCCAACGATACATATTTTTGTATCTCTATCTACAACTAAGTTAGCATCTTTATATAGCATCTTATCTGGATACTCTTTCATAACATCTTTTAAAACTACGATTGGCCCTTCAAACTCTTTTTTTCCAGTTATCATAACATCTTCTGGAGCATCGATATAGTCATATTTGTACTCTGGTGAGAACTTGATTCTCTCTCTTTGAAGTCTTTCTAACTCTTTTCTCATTCTTCTTAAAATAACAGCATGAGCATGTTTATTATTACATCTTTCTAGTAACTTTAATTTTCTTTCAATAGCGTCTTGAGTTTCTTCGATTACCTCTTCAGTTTCTCTATTTTTCTTTTTTCCTTCAGCTATTCTAACTTTTTTCTCTTTTAAATATTTTTGGTGGTCACACTCGTAAACTCCAACTTCAAAATTGTCGATATCAAATATCTTAGTTGCAAAAGTTCTTATAAAATCAACATTATGTGATATTACTAAGAAAGCTTTTGGACTACCATTTATATAATCTGTTAACCAAGCTGTCTTTTTCTTATCAAAGAACGATAGAGGCTCATCTAAAATTATTAAATCAGAATCACTAAATAGTGTCGTTGCTAATCTAATATACTGTCTTTCTCCTCCACTTAACTCTCTGAATTTTTTATCTAACTTATCAGTTAATTCAAACGTTTCAATGAACTCTGATTGAATATGGATATATGAGTATCCACCTAAGCTTTCAAACTCATCTGATAACTTTGAATATTTCTCCATTACTTTTTCATCGTTATCCATATCTCCAGTGAACTCTGCTGAAACTGCATCTAATTCTGCTTGAACAGCCATTACCTTTTGGAACGGTGAATTTAATAACTCTTGTACATTGCTATCTAAATCCAATCTTCCAAATTGATCGAAGCAAGCTATAACAGCTTCCTCTTCTCTAGTTACTCTTCCTCTATCTGGTGACTCTGCTCCAGTTAGAAGTTTTATTAAAGTAGATTTTCCAGTTCCGTTGTTTCCAACAAGAGCTATTTTATCTCCAGAATTTACTTCTAAATCTACATGTTTATATAAATTTTGTGAAAAAAATGATTTCGATACATTTTTAAACTCTATTATAGTCATTTTCATCTCCTATTTTCTATTAAATTTAACGTATTATTATACCATGATTTATATTTTTTAGCAATATGAGCCTTGAAAAATAAGAAAAGCTAGAAGAGTAAAAACCCTTCTAGCTTTTCTATTAAATATTCGCTTCTAATGTATATGTAAATACATATTTTTTATTACTTCTAACTAAATATTCATCATGTGTTGGTGCTCCCCAAGAATCATCTCCTCCAACTCCCATCTGAATCATATTTATATTTAAAGCTGTACAATGTGATTTTGGTAACTCATAGTGATGATATGCACTTTCAATCTCATTTACAGTATAAGGTAAGGCACTGAATTCAAATGGAATATCACCTGAAACTTTTATTCCAAATCCCGTTTTATCAGTTATCTCTGCCCATCTCGTTCCAATTCTATTTCCACACTCTTGTGGTATTACATATTGACTCATATTTTTTTCTACATCACTTTCAAATATTCCAAGTCTGGCACCATGAACTCTATCTATATAGTTTTCCTCTGGTCCCATTCCATACCACTTTATCTCTGAATACTCTTTTGGCAACTTATAGCTCATTCCAAACAGTGGCATATCTGATAATCCTTCAACTCCATCATACTCCATAGTTACTTTAATCTTTCCATCTGCAAATCCTTCATAGCTTAAAACAACTGTTGTTGCTGGAATTATAGGTAAATCGTAAGTTGCCTTTATTTGGATAGAATTTTCCTTTTCAAAAGTTTCAACACTGCTCATCTTAGCATAACTAGAAGCTAATTTCCATTGAGCATATCTAAATGGCATCTTATTTCCTCTATCATTATCAGTTGAAGCTCTCCAGAAGTTAGGCATCACAACACCATCTACAAACTCTTTTCCACAAAGTTTTAAAGAGATTAATCCACCATAAGCTTTCGAGAATATAAGTTCTGAGTTTTTAGTTTTTATACCTATATTAAATCCACCATCTATTAAAGTTGGTTTTCCTTCTAAATTATTTTTTAGTTTTGCTTCTACTTTATAAACTTTTTGTCCAAAACATATTTCATGACCTTTAGACGCATAGAATCTATCCTCTTTTAAATGTAATGAAACTTCAATCGTATATTCTCCACTATCTTTCATTTTCGGAAGATGTAACTTAAACTCCTTCTCAGATAATGGTTTAACAGCACACTCTAAAGAATCTTCAGAAATTAAAACTCCATTTTTTAATAGTTTCACTCTAGTTTCATACTCGTTACAATTCGTAAATAAACTTTCGTTATAAATTGTGAAGCTTTTTTCTGTTACTGTTATTTTATAATCCGAGAATAACTGCTTTATCTCTTGAACTTTTGGTGAAATCTGTCTATTTCCATAGATTATTCCATTTACACAGAAATTATAATCTGTTGGTCTATCTCCAAAATCTCCACCAAAAGCTAAATAATCATTTCCAAATGGATCTTTTTTCATAAGTGATTGGTCTATGTAGTCCCAAATAAATCCACCTTGATACATAGGGTATTTTCTTTCTAACTCTGTATATTTATGAAGCCCTCCATTTGAATTCCCCATAGCATGAGAGTATTCACAAAGTACAAAAGGTTTTTCTGGTGTTTCTTGTAAATACTTTTCTATCTCATGAACTTTTGCATACATTCTACTTTCCATATCTGAAGTTTTATCATATCTTCTATCCCAGAATACTCCTTCATAATGAACAACTCTAGTTTTATCTAGCTCTCTTAAGTATTCTGACATTTTAAATATGTTCTCTCCACCAAACGACTCATTTCCACAAGACCAAATTACAACTGAAGAGTAGTTTTTATCTCTTTCAAACATAGATTTAGTTCTATCCATAACATTTTCTAACCATTCAGGATTGTTATTTGGAATTACTTTCTCTGGACAAGGTTGTCCTAGAATTTGCCAAGTTCCATGTGTTTCTAAGTTTACTTCATCTATAACGTAAAGTCCGTGTTCATCACAAAGTTCATACCACCTAGTTTGATTAGGATAGTGTGATGTTCTAACAGCATTGAAGTTATTAGCTTTTAAGAATTTTATATCCCAAATCATATCCTCTTCTGTTACTGCTCTTCCGTTATAACAACTAAATTCATGCCTATTTACACCTTTAAAAACAACACGTTCTCCATTTATTTTCATTATTTTATCTTCAATTTCAAATTTTCTAAATCCAAAGTTTTGAGAACACTCCTCTATAACTTTTCCAGTCAAAGAGTCCTTTACTATAACTCTTACTTCATAAAGGTTTGGCTTTTCTGCACTCCATAATTTTGGATTCTCGAACTTTTTTGATAATTCTATTTTTAAATTTTTCTCTATTTTCAATTTATTTTCTTCAACACTTAAAACAACTTCATTTTTGTCTAAAAGCTGCATCTCAATATCAACAGTTGTTTCCTTTTCACTTTCTATCTTTAAGATATTTTTTAAAATGGCTTTTTTAAATCCATTTCCTAAGTCTGATATTATAAACATATCTTTTATATGAACCTCAGGTGTCGAGTATAAATAAACATCTCTAAATATTCCACTTAATCTCCAGAAATCTTGGTCTTCTAACCAACTTCCACTACACCACTTATAAACTTTAGCTTTTATCTCTGCCTTTCCTTCCTTTATATATGGTGTTAAATCAAACTCACTCGGTGTAAAACTATCCTCACTGTAACCCACAAACTCATCATTACAATAAAGTTCTAAACACGACTCTACTCCTTGGAAAGAGATATAAACTGGTCTGTCTTTCCAATCTTTTGGAATAACTACTTCTTTTTTATAGATACCAAATGGATTGAACTCTTTTGGAACCTCCCCAGGTTCTAAATTTTCTCTTCCATCCCAAGGATACATTGTATTTACATATTGTGGCTCTCCATACCCCTGAAGTTCCATATGTCCTGGGACTTTTATTTTTGACCAATTTGGTGAATCACAGTATGAAAAATCCCAAATACCATTTAAAGATTTTTTCCATTCTATATTTAGACCTGAATATTTATGATTTGAATGTGCACTTAACCTATTTATTTTAAAAACTCTTGGATTATGTAAATTTTCCATAAAATCCTCCCCTACTTATTTAAATTAAATTACTAATATATAATCATAATTTACTAAATATAGCAATTAACTACAAAAAGTTATCAAAAACTTTATTAACTTATTAAAAAAAGTTCATTTCATATTATTTTTTATTTGGCAAATCAAAGTATTGTGGTAAAATATACTCAATTGACAAAATTTTGAAGGTGATTAGATGAAGTACAATGTCATTATTACTAAAAAAAATATAAAAAATATTATTCTCAAAGTTAAAGGTGATGGTACAGTTACTCTTTCAGTTCCCAAAAGAACAACAAACGATTTTATTGAATCTTTTCTTAAATCTAAGAATGAATGGATTCTAAAAAATCTCGAAAAAATAAAAAAAAATCCAGTTAAAGCAGTTGACAAATCATATAAAAATGGAGACAATATAGAGTATCTTGGAAAAAATTATATTTTAAAAATTTTTACTAGTACCTCTAATAAAATTGAAGTTGATAAAGACTCTTTAATAATTTTTACTAACAAAGAGATAACTGAAAAAAATATAGAAACTCTTCTATATAATTGGTACAAAGAAAAAGCCTCAGAAATTTTTAAAATATCTTTAAATAAATATAGTAATCTTATCGGTGAAAATTTTTTAGATTTTAAAATTCGAAGAATGAAACGTCGTTGGGGATCTTGTCGGTATCTAAGTAAGATTATTACACTGAACTTAGAACTTATTCGAAAGCCTCAAGAGTGTATTGATTATGTTTGTCTACATGAGGTAGCTCATTTAAGATATCCGCATCATCAAAAAGAGTTTTGGGATTTTATAAAAATCTATATGCCTGATTGGAAGATTAGAAAAGAAAGGTTGGACAAAATATGATTAAAAAGTATATTGGAGAAGATGGATTCAGATATTATGTAAAAAAAACTGAACTATTTTCTACAAAAAATGTTGTTGCAATAGGTATTGGAGCTGCACTGTACAGTGTTCTTTCTGGAGTAGCTATCCCTGTTGGTCCTAACACATCATTTAGAATAGCTGTTGCTCTTCTTACAATTTTTGGAGCTATATTCGGACCTGTTGTTGGGTTTTTTGTTGGATTTGTTGGGCATGCTTTAAATGATATGATTATGTGGGGAAGTGTTTGGTTTAGTTGGGTATTCCTTTCAGCTGTTATTGGACTTTTTGGAGGAATGATTGCACTGGATAAAAGTTTCTCTTTAGAAACAGGACACGTTACTAAGTTCCATATCTTTAAGATGTACGTGTACTCAATCTTAGGAATGATTGCTGCTGGACTTGCTGCATATGTCGGAGACGTGTATTTTTATGGTGAACCTGCTCAGAAAGTTTGGATTCAAATAGCTTTAGCTACATTTACAAACTTTGTTGTTACTGCTGCCTTAGGTATTCCTATTATTCTTGGAATTGCAGCTAGAAAAAGAAAATATTCAAATTTAAAAATAGAAGATTAATTAAAGGAGTATAGATGATTAACGTAGTAGAATTTAAAGATTTTACTTTTAAATATGTAAATCAATTAGAACCGACTCTAAAAAATATCAATTTAGAGATTAAAAAGGGTGAAAAAGTTCTAATTGCTGGACCAAGTGGTAGTGGAAAATCTACTCTTGGAAGCTGTTTAAATGGTATTGTTCCCTTTTCTAAAGAGGGAGGTTTCAAAGGAACTTTAACTGTTAATGGTATAGAACCTTATGAGACAAGTATTTTTGATATCAGTAAAAATGTTGGTACAGTTTTACAAGATCAAGACGGACAATTTATAGGTCTAACTGTTGGAGAGGATGTTTCTTTCATCGATGAAAATAATCTTGTTCCACAAGAGGAGATGATTAGAGATACTAAAAATGCACTATCAACTGTTGCTATGGATAATTTTATAAATCATAGTCCACAAGAACTTTCTGGTGGACAAAAACAATCTGTATCTTTGGCTGGAATAATGAGAAGTTCTGCTGATATCCTTCTTTTTGATGAACCTCTAGCAAACCTTGACCCATATAGTGGAAAACATGCTATGAAACTTATCTGTGATATTCAAAAGAAGACAGGAAAAACAATTATCGTTATCGAACACAGAATAGAAGATGTTTTAGAGCAAGATTTCGATAGAGTTATTGTTTTAAATAAAGGAGAGGTTGTTGCTAACGGAACTCCTGAAGAACTATTCAGAAAAGATATTTTCAGAAAATATGGTCTTAGAGAACCTCTTTATATTGAAGCTTTAAAATATTCTGGTGTTGATTTAGAAAAAGATTCTATCTATCCAATTACAGAAATTGGAACTCCTGAAAATATTGAAAAAGTAAAAAAATGGTGTGATTCTATTAAAATTAAAAAGAATGAATTCAAAGAAAATATTTTAGATATTAAAAATATATGTTTTTCTTATAATGAAGAGAAATCTATATTAAAAAATGTAAACTTCTCTGTTAATAAAGGTGAAATCTTAGCTCTTTTAGGAAACAATGGAGCTGGAAAGTCTACTCTTTGTAAGGTTATAACTGGAATTGAAAAAGAAACTTCTGGAGATATAGTTCTTCTTAATAAAAGTATTATTAAAGAGAGTATCAAAAGAAGAGGAGAAAAAATAGGATTTGTTATGCAAAATCCAAATCATATGATAACACAAGAAACTCTTCTTGAAGAGGTTCAGTTTGGATTAAAAATAAGAGGTATTAAAAATTATATTGAAAAAGCTGAAAAATCTTTAGAAATTTGTGGTCTTCATGAATTTAGACATTGGCCTGTTACATCTCTTAGTTATGGACAGAAAAAAAGGCTAACAATTGCTGCTATTTTAGCTTTAGAACCTGAAGTTTTGATTTTAGACGAGCCTACTGCAGGACAGGATTATAAAAGATATAAAGAGTTTATGAGCTTCATTAAGGAGGTTGCTAAAAATGGAGTTGGAATTATTCTTATAACTCACGATATGCATCTTGCTTTAGAATATGCTAATAGAGCAGTAGTTTTATGTAATGGAAATATTGCTGCAAATAACACTCCTACAATTATTTTAGGTGAAAAAGAGTTGATGGAAAAATCTAATTTAAAAGAAACATCTCTTTCACAAATGGCTCAAATAATGGAGTTGAATTCAGAAATACTAATGAATTCATTTATTAACTTTGAAAATATAGGAGGTGCTAAGTAATGTCTAGAGCTGGTACTTTATATATTGATAAAGATTCTGCTATACATTCAATAGATGGAAGTATAAAATTCTTACTACTTCTTGTCTGGACTGCTTCAGTGTTTTTATTTAATGATTTTAGGATATTTGTAACATTTTTCATTGTTGGAATGACACTTTTAAATGTTGCTAAAATCCCTTTTAAATCAATAAAACCATTATTCCAATTTATTGTTATCTTTACTATTTTGAATTCTCTATTCCTAATAGTTGTAACTCCCGAATATGGTTCAACTTTAACTGGTACTACCACTGCACTTTTAACAATCAAGGGAATTACCCTTTCATTAGAAACTGTTTGGTTTGCTCTAACTCTTTCTATGAAATATCTTGCTGTTTTTCCTATAATGATGCTGTTTATATTTACAACTCATCCAAGTAAATTTGCAAGTAGTTTAAATAAAATTGGAGTTTCGTACAAAGTTGCTTACGCTATAAATATTGCTCTTAGATATATTCCTGATGTAAGAGATGAATTCAAAAATATTATGCATGCACAAGAAGCTAGAGGAGTGGCTTTCAGAAAAGAGGATGCAAATATTTTAACAAGGCTTAGAAATTACAATACAATCCTATTCCCACTAGTACTTTCATCTCTAAATAGAGTTGAAGTTATTTCTAATGCCATGGATTTAAGAGGTTTTGGCCATAAAAATAAAAGAACTTGGTATAGTTCTCAAAAATATGGAAAAATTGACTTTATAAGTTTAATTTTAATGATTTTACTTTTAGTTTTATCTATATATTTAAAAATATATGTTTTAAAAGGATTCTGGTATCCTTTTAATTAATATATCTAGTAAAGAACCTCTTTTTAGGAGGTTTTTTTTATTTTTGTGGTATTTAAATATAGGAGAAAAAATCTTATGGGAGGTTTCTATGTCAAATCAGCTTTTAAAATTAATGAAAAAAAATATGAAAATTTTTCTTACAATCTTTTTTATATGTATATCTTTTACAGGTTATATTTATAGTATAAAACCTATCACTTATTCAGCAAAAGGATTTTTTAAATATATTGAACCTAATGGGCAAACTAAAATAACTAAAACTGATGTAAATGGAATAATTACTTATGAAAGTTTTACTCCTGGCGATGGTGGACTTTATATTCCTAGTTTAATCAAAAAAGATTCTTTAAAATTATCATTGAATAATGGTAACGGTATATATACAATTACTGCTAAAGCTTTTGATTCTACTACTCCTATAAATGAGGTTAACAATTTTTTATCTGAACTTTTAAAAATTAATACAAATTTTTTAAACGATAAACTTTTATCAATTGAAGAAGAAGAGAAAAAAATAAAAATTTACAATTTAATTAAAAATCCTATGATATCATTTCCTTTAATTATTGAAGCTGATAAAGTTGAAATAGTTGATAAGCGTTATTTAATAATATTTTATGGATTTATTTTATCTTTTTTTATTTCTTTAACTATATCTATTTTAAAAGAGAGGATTGATGAAGTATGATTTTTGTTCTGAGTATTTTTGGAATTTTTTTATTCTATTCTATTTTTTTTACAGAAGATATCTACGAAAAACAGATTTTAATTATGCCTTTAAGTATTTTGATTCTATTCACAGGTAGCAGAATCAATGTTGGTGGATATGACTATCACGTTTATAAATATTTTTATGAGCTTCCATATTTTCAAAATCCATATGGATATGAAAAATTATTTCTTATTTTAAAAGATTTTTCAAAATTTATTGGATTAGATTATAACTATTTCTTATTTTTTTTAAGCTTAATTTTTAATTTTATTATTTATAAAATTTTTATTACCTACAGTATGTATCCTACTTTATCTTTTTTAATATATTTATCAACTTTTTACTATTGGCATAATTTTACAATTATTCGAAATTTTATTTCAATTTTAATATTTTGGATAAGTTTAAAATATATTCTCCAAAGAAAACTAATAATTTATTTTTGCTTAATTACTATAGCCTGTCTTTTTCATAAAACAGCTATTATTTTATATCCATTGTATTTTTTTCTTAACTATAAACAAACTAAAAATTCTTTAATCTATCTATTAGGAATGGGTGTAATTATCAATCCTATCTCATATTTAATCTTTAAATTAAATATAAACTTTTTGGGATTGAGCGAGCGTTTAAATAGATACTCTCACATAATTGAATCCGGCAATTTTTATGAGTTTTCAGAACTATTTATAATTGTTTTTATTAGTTTATTTTTTATCAAAATTGCTGATTCAAAAGAAAATCTGTTTATAAATTTGAATATCTTTGCTCTTTTTATTTTCATAAGTTTTTATAGATTTGCTATTATTTTAAGATTTTTAGAATATTTTAGAGTTGGAATTTTTATTACTATTCCATTTATTTTATCTCGAATCGAAAATAAATTTATTCGAAATCTTCTTTTTATAACTCTACTTCTATATCTAACTTTTAAATATTATGACACTGTAACAGCTTATGCGATTTATAACTATAATACTTGGTTAATATAAAAAAAGCTGAGACGATCTTACATCTCAGCTTTATTCAACTAACTATTTACCTGTTGCGTTATTTACTGCTTCTAAGAATCCTTCAGAAGTGTAAGTAGCTCCTGCTACTACATCTACTTGTGACGATTGTGCTTCAATAACTCTTTTTGTTAACTCTTCAATTGCTGGATTCGAAATTCCTGGAGTGTCGCTATTTTCTTTTACTTCTATAGCTGTTATTTTATCTCCATCCATTGTTACCGCAACTTTTATATCATCTGCATATCCTAATCCAGTTCCTTCTTTTACTTCAGCTAATGCCACTGTTGATAACATTACTAACATTGATATTAAAAACTTTTTCATAATAATCCACCCTTCTTAATCGTTAATCTTAATATGGATTATACTGTATACTACCATTTTATGTCAAGAAAGAAATACACTTAATTCCAATTTTAATCACTTTTAACTCATTTTCAACTCAATTTTTAAGCTATAATGTTACCGCTTCTTTTCCTATCTCATTTTCTGGAAGAACATCATACTCTTTCATAGCATTTCTAGCATATTTTCCTAGTGCTAGTAATGCTATTAAATTCGGAAGAACCATCATTCCATTAAACATATCAGCTAATTCCCAAACTAATTCAACCTTCATTACTGATCCTATAACAATCATAATCATTACTACTGCTCTGTAAACATTAACTGATTTTTTATTTTTAAAGATGTATCTCACATTTGCTTCTCCAAAGAAATACCATCCTACTATTGTTGAGAATGCAAAGAACAGTAAACAAATCGCTATAAATACTTCTCCAAACGTTCCTAAAGTTTTAGCAAAAGCTCCTTGAGTTAATACGATTCCAGCTCCAGAAGCCAAAGATACTTTAGATGTTAATATTACTAACGCTGTTCCTGTTAAAACTATAAAAGTATCTATGAAAACTGTTATTACAGCTACAATTCCTTGCTCTCCTGGATGTGATACCTTTGCTATTGCATGAGCATGAGGTGTTGATCCCATCCCTGCTTCATTTGAGAATAAACCTCTTGCAACTCCATATCTAACAGCTTGCTTTACGCTAACTCCCATAGCTCCTCCAAAAGCTGCCTGAGGATTGAAAGCTGAATAGAAAATAGACGTTACTGCTGGTATTATTTCCTTATAATTTATCATTATTATTATTAGACAAGCTAATATATACAATCCTGCCATTACGGGAACAATTTTTTCTGTTACCGATGCTATTCTTTTTATTCCTCCAAAGAATACAAATCCTGCTAAAACTGAAACTACAATTCCCACTAAAGCTGGAGATGCTCCAAAAGCATGTCCAAAAGCTGCTGAAATTGAATTGGCCTGAACCGCATTACCCATAAGTCCTAGAGCACCTATACATGCCATTGCAAAGAAATATGATAACCCTTTTGCTAACTTTTTATTCTTTATTGAGTTTTCTATATAGTATGCTGGTCCACCTGTTACTTGTCCATCTACTCTTTTTTTGAAAACTTGTCCTAATATTGCTTCTACATAAACTGTTGCCATTCCGAAAAATGCACTTGCCCACATCCAGAATATCGCTCCCGGTCCTCCCGAAGCTATAGCTGTTGCTGCTCCTGCTAAATTTCCTGTTCCAACTTGGGCCGCTACTGCTGTAGCCAAAGCTTGGAATGATGACATTCCATTTTTATCTGCTGCTTTACCGTTCAAATTAATTGATCCCGTTACGTGCTTTATTCCCTCTTTAAATTTTCTAATTTGAATAAAATTCAATTTTAAAGTAAAATAAATCCCCGTTCCCATAAGTAATACAATTAAAAAATTCCCCCATAAAAAACTGTTTACACTAGTTACAATATCTTGCATTTGAATTCCTCCTAAAAATTTTTTTAAATGCAAAATTGAATAAAAAAAGAAGGTATTTCAAAAAATACCTTCTGGAATTAAAAAAGAATTATACACAAAAAATAGTCAATACAAAAACTTTTATTGCATAATTCCTCTGTCCTTTTACCTGAGAGTTTAGTCCAAAATTTCTTTTGGGTTTGCTCCTTCGGTGCTCATAGAGTCTCTCCAGAGGCTCGTCCAGTATAGGTCCTCAAGTTTTTCAACTAACCTGAAAGATTCACTTCTTCGGTGGTCATCTCTGACACTCTCCCTATACCTTCAACCGATTTTCTATTCAATTTTTGTTAATCTTATATGGAATCTATTGTAAAATGAAAAGTTTTTTTTGTCAACAACTTTTTTTGAACTTTTTATTTTATTTTTTTCAATAATAGGTGTGAAGCCCCTAACATACCGGCGTCATTGCCTCTCTCAGCCATTTTAATCTGTAGTATATCTAAGTAGTTTTTCATTACTTTTTGTTCTAAACTTTTTTGGAAAATATCTTTTAAAAAATCACCTTGCTTAGATACTCCTCCACCTATAACAATAAGAGAAGGATTAAATATATATATTAAAGTCGCTAGTCCATCTGTAAAATAATCTGCCCATTCATGAACTAATTCTTTATATTCAACGTTATTTTTATGAACCTCTTCAAAGATCTCTTTACCGTTTAATTTTTTACAAAACTTTTCTTCTGCCATTCTTAAAAGTGCTGTTGTTGAAGCATATCCTTGATAGCATCCCTTGTTTCCACAACCACATTGAACTCCATTTTTTACAATTTGAATATGTCCAAACTCTGCTGCTACACTTCCTTCTCCTCTTAAGAGTTCTCCATTTAAAACAACTCCTCCACCAATTCCTGTTCCTATTGTCAAACAAATAAAATTCTCTTTCCCTGCTGCTGCTCCCATCCACATCTCTCCTAGGGCAGCACAATTAACATCATTTTCTAAAACTGCTGGTAAGCCATATCTATCCTCTAATATTTGAACTAAGTTTGTTCCTATCCATCCTGGAATTAAGTTTGTTCCACCAACAACCTTTCCTATCTTACCGTCAATCTGACCAGTCGCTGAAACTGCAATTCCAACTGTTTTATGATTTTTTAGTTCATCAACTATTTTAAATATTTTTTCTAATAGTTGCTCTACTCCTCTATTTGCCTCAGTTGGTAAAGATGAGGAGAAGATAACTTCTCCTCCAGTCCCTACTGAGCCATATTTTATTTCTGTTCCTCCAATATCTATGGCTACTATGTTCATTTCATCTGCTCCTATAAAAAATTTCTTCCAATCTCTTTTGCTGCTTCAACTTTCTCTGCTGAAAGTTTTTTCATCGGTAATCTACAATATCCTATTGCATCTACACCTTTTAATTTTAAAATCTCTTTTATTGTTTGATATAATCCATTCTTTAATATTGCTTCAATTATATCGTTCAAATAAGTCTGTTTTTCTCTCGCTAGAAGAAGGTCTCCCTCTTGAACTAAATTAAATATCTCTTTTGCTATTTTTCCTGTTACATTATAAGTACTTCCAATTGCTCCATCCACTCCTAGCGCTACTGCTGGAAGTAACATCTCATCAAATCCAGCATATATTAGTTTATTAGGGAATGTTTTTCTAACTCTTTCTAATAAATAGAAATCTCCAGCTGTAAACTTTATTCCAATTATTTTTTCATGGCATAAAAGTTCTCCAAACTGATCAACACTCATATTTACTCCAGTTAAAAATGGAATTGAATAGATTATCATATTGTTATTTGTTTCGTTTACAATTGTCATATAATAATTTTTTATCTCTTCAAAATCAAACTTATAATAGAATGGTGTTACCGCTGATAGTGAATCATACCCTAAGCTAGTTGCATATTTTCCTAATTCAACAGCTTCATATAAATCTATAGAACCTACTTGTGCTATCAATTTTACGTCATTTTTAGCTTCATCTTTTACAATCTCAAAAATTCTTTTCTTCATCTCTGTTGAAATCATAAAATTCTCACCAGTACTTCCACCTACATAAAGTCCATCAACCATCATAACGTCAATATTATATCTAACAATATTTCTTGTTCCTTTTTCATCTAAATTTCCATTTTCATCAAACGAAATAAGTAATGCTGAATAAATACCTTTCATCTTGTTCCTCCAGAATTTTTAATTTATGCTCCTAATATTAAATTTGGTACAAATAAAACTATTTGTGGGAAAATTGTTAAAATAATTAAAGTTATAATTATTGGAACCAAAAATGGTATTACCCCTTTGGTTATTGTACTCACTGGAATTTTTCCAACCCGTGATACTACGAAAAGGGCCATTCCCATCGGTGGAGTTAATATTCCAATCATTAAATTCAATGTACTTATAACTCCGAAAAATACCGGGTCAATTCCAAATTGAATAACAACCGGAATTAGCATCGGTAAAACTAATACCTGCAGAGCTAACGCCTCTATAAATGTTCCCAAGAAAATTAAAAGTAGATTTATCATTATTAAAACCATCAATGGCGATTTACCAAATGTTAAAAATACTTCTGCAATTTTCATAGAAATCTGCTCTCTTGCTATAACTTGTCCAAAGAAAGTTACTCCCATTATCATTAAAACTGTTACTCCACTTATCTTTATAGTTTCAATAACATCTTTAACAAATCCCTGTACTGTCAGTTCTTTATATACAAAGAATCCTAAAGCCATTGAATAACAAGTTGCAATTACGGCCGCTTCTGTTGGGGTAAAATATCCCGAGAAAATTCCACCGATTATTATAAATGGAGTAAGTAAAGCCCAAAACGACTCTTTGAAAGATATTAATCTCTCTTGCATAGTAGCTTTTGGAGCTCTTTTATAACCTCTTTTTTTACAAATAAAATAATTCATTATCATCAAAGCAAAGGTTAAAATAATTCCAGGAACAAATCCTCCTAAAAATAATCTTGCTATTGATTGATCGGCTATAACTCCGTATATAATCATTGTTATACTTGGTGGCACTAAAGGACCGATGATACACGATGCTGCAGTTAATCCTCCACATAAATCATCATCATACCCTTCATCTCTCATAGCTTTTATCTCAAGTTGCCCCAATCCTCCTGCATCAGCTAATGCTGATCCAGACATCCCTGAAAATATCAAACTTGCAAATATATTAACATGACCCATTCCACCTGTATAATGACCTAATAAAGCCTTTGCAAATCTAAATATTCTCTCTGTTATTCCAGAACTATTCATCAAAACACCAGTCAAAACAAAGAATGGAACGCTTAATAAACTAAAGCTATCCAAACTATCAACTAATAGTGAACCTACAAAGTAAACTACATTCCAATCAGTTAATGCGAAGAATAGTAATGTCGCAAAAACTAAAGAAAATCCTACTGGAACCCCTACAAAGATAAGTCCAAACCACGATAAAAATGTTAGTATTGTTACCATTCTTCTTTCACCACCTTTTCATCCTCTACTGTTTCAGAATCCTTTTCTTCTTCAATATTTAGATTTTTAGGCTCTATTATAAATTTCCCAGTTTTATAATCCTGAATTAAAACCTGAATAAATCTGATTAACATAAGTAAAGCAATTAAAGGTAGTGCTGCGTACATCCATCCCGAAGATATTTTTAACGCTATCAATTGAAATATCTTTTTTCTTAAAAATAACCTATATCCTATTTGAATCATTGCAAGCAAAGAGATGAATACAACTGATTGAATAAATGTGTTGGCTATTTTTAATCCTCTTCCTGAAAATTTATTGTATAAAAAATCTATAAAAACATGTTGCCTATGTTTCACTCCAATACTTACACCTAACATCCCAGTATATGTAAATAGTAGAATAGCTAACTCTTCACTCCATATAAGAGGAGAGTCAAATACTTGTCTAAAGATGATTTGTGCTATTAGAATAGCAAACATTGTTATAAAAAGTATTGCACCTACAATCTCTTCAATGTTATCAAAAATTTTTCTTATATTCATATTCAACTCCTATACTCACAAATTACTCTCTTATCTTACTGAATTTATCTCATCTAAAGCTTCTTTTCCTAATTTTCCATTATTTTTTATATATACTTCATAGAATGGTTGCATAGCTTTTCTAAATGGTTCTAAATCTGGAGTTGTAACTGTTACCCCTTGCTCTTTAAAGAAATCAATTATACTTGCTTCTTCATCTACAAATAACTTTGTATGATATTGTGCTGCAATTTCAGATTCTGATTTAATTAAATCTTGTAAGTTTTGAGGTAATTTTTTCATTGAAGACCCACTTGCTAAATATAGTTGATCATTTAATATATGATTAGTCATTGCTAAATATTTTTGAACTTCATAGAATTTTTGAGCTCTTATAGCTGATAAAGGATTTTCTTGACCATCAACCGAATTTGTTTGTAGTGCCAAATATACCTCTGAGAATGCCATTGGTGTTGGTGATGCTCCCGTATTTTTAGCATATTCTAAGTTTGAATCAGCTCTTGGAACTCTTAACTTTAATCCTTTCATATCCTCTAAAGAATTAATTGGTCTATTTGACGTAGTTTGTCTTGTTCCATTATACGCTTGTGATAAAATTTCTATATTTAAATTATCTTTTATTTTCTTTTGTAAATTTTTACCAAAAGTTGTGTCAAATGATGCTCTTTTCATATGATCAAAATCTTCAATTACATATGGAAGTGAATACACTTGAGCTTCTGGGAAAAATATATTAAATCTTGAAATTTCTGCAAATCCTAAATCTAAAACCCCAGCAGATAGCTGTTCAAGCATCGATCTATCGTCACCTAATTGAGCTCCTGGATATAACTCTACTATTAGTTGACCATTTGATTTTTCTTTTAAATGATTTGCGAAAGTTTCTGCTGCCTTATATTCATTTGAACTTGTATTTGCAACTAACCCCATTTTTAATTTGTAAACTTTTTCATTCGCCCCAAATGCTACCATTCCAAAAACTAACGTTAATCCTGCTACTTTTAACACTCTCTTCATTAAATCTTCCTCCCTTAAAACTTATTTTTGACTATATATAATAACCTCAGAACTAATCTAAACTCTCTCTAAAAATGATGTCTATTTTAGTTTGAAACCTCTGAGATCTTTTTATATCTGTTTTATATAATAATTCAAAAATTCTTTTTCCGGCTGTATATCCTTGATTGTAGAAATCTTCTGATACTGTTGCAATAACCTTATTGCTTTCTAGTAATCCCCGTATTTTTTCATTAAAACCATTTGTTACAAATTTATAATTATCTTTTTTTACTTCCCCTAAGTATTCGATAATTTCCGGCGCATATCGATTTATATATATTCCTTCTATATCATTCGAAAGATAATCTAAAACTCTCTCTTTATTGTCTAATAAACTCTCTATTTTAACAGGTCCTATATAACTTTTTTGTATCTCGTCTAATTTTGTGGTAAATCCTTTTAAATATTTTTTAGAAGACATTAAATCATCTCCACCATCAATTACTAAAATCTTACCATTTTTTACCGCAATATTTGACATTATATTTGCAGCTATTTTACCCGACTTTGTATATCTCGAGTCTATGTATGTTATCTCACTTGAGAGTTCCTTTCCAATAGAAACAACATGTAGTTCGTTAATTGATGGTAAAATCACTTTTAATATCTCTTCAGTATCTAAAGGAGTTAATATTAATCCGTGAATTTTTTTATCTAAATTTTTTTTTAGAATTTCAATTTGACCGACTCTGTCGCTTATATCAACTTCTAAAATTTTTATCTTTACTCCATAAGCTTTGACCTCATCTTCAAAATCTTTTAAGCCTGCTTTTATTTTTTTAGAATACTCCTCGTTAATTGACTTAGCTATTATAGCAACAATTTTTTTCTTTTCTTTTATTGCTAATGTGCTTCCTAAATAATTTTTTTCATATCCTAACTCTTTTGCTAATTGAAGCACTTTCTCTTTTGTTTCTAGCTTTATATTTTTACTTCCATTGAGTGCCCTAGCCACAGTAGTTCTTGTAATTCCCAATTTTTTAGCTAAATCTTCTTGAGTTACCATTTTACACCTACCTTTGTTCTCGTGAACATGTTCGTTATTAATTTAATACAACATTTTTTGGGATTTGTCAAAATTTTTTTTAATTATTCTTGTAAAAATTTGTAAAAGCATTTATAATATTATGATAAAAGAAGTTTTGAGAGGAGAATATTTATGAAAGTTATTAGTAAAACTAAACCAAAAGGTACAGAATATAATGAACTTAAAAATTTAAAAAAAGCTAAAAGAATTGTTAAAGCCAAAGAAGATAGAAGAAGAGCTGAAAATAAAAGAGTAAATGCTGAAGCTAGAAAAGAAAGAAAAATTGAAAACGAATTCTTTGATAGAGTATCAGAAGTTGAAATTTTAGGATTTAATAAAGGAATGCTTCTTGTTCGTGTTGGTGATGAAGTTGAAAAAAGAAATCTTACTTATGGAAGAAGAAGCGTTGATCTAAAAGATAATATCGCTCTTATTGGTAATTTCCAATTAAAATTATTTGGTGAAATGGTTGAACTTAAAAGATTAAAGAATTTTAATCAAATGAAAGATGAATTAGCTTGGGCTATTTCAGAAGGTATCTAAAATTATAAAAAATAAAAGTGGACTTATGTCCACTTTTTTATATTCTTTGTATTAAAAATTTATACACACCGTGATTATCATTGGTATCAGTAACTTCTTTTGAAATATTTTTCAATTCATCTTCAGCATTTCCCATCGCAACTCCACATCCAACCATCATAAGCATCTCTTTGTCATTATTTGCATCGCCAAACGCTATACAACTTTCTAGCCCTAATCCTTTGTCATTTAATATTTTCTGCAAAGTTTTTCCTTTATTCACATTAGTATTCAAAACTTCTAAATATTTTTCTTGTGAATAAGTTAAATGTACTCTGTCACCTAATGCTTTTTTAATTTCTTTTTCTATTTCTAAAAGATTTACTCTTTCATCTACAAAAAGCGCCTTTGTCATTTCAAGATTATCAAATGTATCAAAATCTTTTTGTACAGCATCCAAGTCTATATTATCTCTATAGTATTTTGTTTGCCAGTTATTTTTATCTTCTACTATCCACTCTTCGTTTTGATATAAATTTAAATGTACTTTATTTCTTCTAGATATTTTAATCAATATGCTTACTATATCCTTTGAAAGTGGTTGTTCATAAATTACTTCATTATTTCTACTATCTACTACCTTTGCCCCATTATAACAAATAGCCGTTATCGGTAATTCTAATTTTTTTATAACTCCTTCTGTTGCACTATACGACCTTCCTGTCACTATAAAAACTTCTATTCCTTTTTTATAAAGCTCTCTTAAAATCGATATATTTTCTTTACTCACTTCTTTTTTAGAATTTAATAGTGTTCCATCTAAATCCAATGCTACTGATTTCATTTAAAGCCACCTCCCTGTATTTGTTATATTATAGCAAAAAATGAGGGAAATTTCCCTCATTTTTATCCATTAATAATGTATATTTTCTAATATATGATTCCCGTTAGGATTGAATTTAAATCCTTTTATTTTTTTATTTAATCCTATTGTATATGTTTTATATACTATCGGTATAATTGGATTTTCTTCAGAAATTATATTTTGAACAGATGTATACTTTTCTTTTCTTTTTGATTGATTTTGCTCTTTTCTGGCTTCTTCTAATAATCTATCTACTTCTTTATTCTCATAAAAACTTCTATTCCCCACTCCACCTTTTGAAGTGCTATGAAGTAATGGATAATATCCATAATCTGCATCTCCAGTACTTGTATACCATAACCCTATCAGAGCATTGTGCTGTCCCATTGCTGATAGTTGTAAAAAAGATGATAGTTCTAATGTTTTTATCTCTACCTCTATTCCAATCTCTTTCAGATTTGCCTGAATAATCTGAGCCATCTGATATTTACTCGTATCTTCATATATCCATAAATCAATTTTTATTGGCAATTCATAATTTTTCACTATCTCTTTTGCTTTTTCTAAATTATATATTTTGTCCTCTTTTGCTGAGTATCCAAATGTATTTGGTGGAATTATAGAATTGGCCACTTTTGATGTATTTTCAAATATCACTTCATTTATTGATTCTTTATCTAAAGCAAAATTAATCGCCTTTCTTAGATTAACATCATTTAAAGGTGCTTTTTCTGTATTAATTGATAAAAAATCTGTTCCGTAAGATAATTCATTAATTACTCTTAATTCCTTGGATTTTTCTAAAGCTTTCACATCTATAGAAGCTATATCATACGCTATTTGTACTTCATTTGTTTCCAATGCAATATATCTATTTGTGGCCTCTGGTATTGTTACAAACTCTATTTTTAAAATTTCAGATTTCTTTTTAAAATAATTTTCATTTCTTTCTAAAATAACTTTAACTCCAGTTCCCCAATCTAATAATTTGAATGCTCCAGTTCCTACTAATTTTCCATCTCTGCTATTTTTTACTATTGCTAACGATGAATGCGTAAAATTATGCAATACTATATTCAAATTTGTTGATGATTTTATTTGAAGATTGTATCTATCAATAACTTCTATACTCTCAATTGGATCTACTAAAACTTTTGTTACAGGGATAGCTTTATTTCTTTCCAAGCTCTCTTTTATAATCACAGCTGTTAATTCTTCTCCATCTTGAAAATAGATATTTTCTCTTACTTTCAATCTCAATATATTTTCTTCAATCTCAAACTTCTCTATTAGTTCACCCTCAATTTTACCGTTATCATCAAGAATAAATAAATTGTTATAAATTTGTTTTGTTATAGCTAATGTTGAACTATCTGTATGTCTATGTGGATCGTAAGATCTAGCACTATATCCCAAAGCAACTTTAATAGTTTCATTACTATTATTAGAAAAAGTAACCACTGAAATTATTATAAAAAAAATAATTTTAAAAAATTTTGAAAAGTTTTTCATTTCTTCCTCCCCTGATTTTATGTTATACTTTTATTAGTATGACATACTTGACTAGATTTTTCAAAAAAATAAAACAAATTGTATTAATACACTTTTTGGAGGTTTTAATGGATAAACTATTTAAAAATTTTAAAATTGATAATAATAAATTTATATATATTCCTTTGTATACTTTTTTAAAAGAAAAAATTGAAAATAAAGAGATTGTAAAAAAATTGCCTTCAATTAGAAAAGTTTCAAACTTTTTAAATATTAGTTCTAATACCGTTGCCAAATCATATTCTGAACTAGAAAAAATAAACTATATAAAAAGTTCTAAAGGAAGTGGATTCTTTATTAATTCAAATTTTTTATTCGGAAAAGAAGAGAAAACTTCAAATCTTGAAAATGATGATTTATATAGTAATAACCATTCTCTTAAAATCGATTTTATTAACTCCACCCCTAACTTTAGCTTTCTTCCTGTTTCAGATATTAAATATGCCATTAATTTTATTTTAGATAGAGACAAAGAAATGGCTTTAATCAATGAAGGACCATTAGGAAATTTAGAGTTAAGAGAAGCTATTAATTTATCATTACAAAGTTTAAATATCTTCACACTAACTGATAATATTCATATTTTATCTGGAGCTCAACAAGGTATTGATCTAATTTCTAAAACTTTAGCATTTTCTAAAGATATTATTGTTGTTGAATCTCCAACTTATTTAGGTGCAGTAAAATCCTTTAAATCTCAAGACCTTACTATTGAAACAATTGATTTAGAAAAAGATGGGCTTAATATTTCACAACTAGAAAAGATTTTATTAAAAAGAAAAATTAAATTTATATATTTAATGGCTAACTTTCAAACTCCCACAGGAATTAATTTATCATTAGAAAAACGAAAAAAACTACTTTTATTAGCAGAAAAATTCGACTTTTTCATAATAGAAGATGACTCTTCTTCTGACTTATATTATTCTGATTTACCTCCATTGCCATTAAAATCTTTAGATCAAAATGACCGTGTTATTTATATCAAAAGCTTTTCAAAAATTTTTATGCCTGGATTTAGATTAGGATTTATTATTGTTCCAAAAATTCTTTTATCATCTTTTTTAAATAACAAATTTTTGAGCGATATAAATACTTCAACTTTATATCAAAAATCTTATGCTTTTCTTTTAAATAGTGGTTTAATTGATAAACATATGAATTCTTGTCGAAAAAAATTAAAGATTATACAAGAATCCATTATTAAAGAGCTATCTCAAATTCCTAATATAAAATATTATCCACCTTCTGGAGGATGCTCAATTTGGATAGAACTTCCCGAAAATATCTCTTCAAAAAGTATATATAACAAATTATTAATTGATAAAGTAGGAATTGTCCCAGGATTAGATTACGAAATGGATAATTTTATAAAACTAAACTTTTCAAGAATTGAAAAAAGAGATATCTCGAATGGAATATCTCTTTTAAAAAATGCTATCAAATTTTTTGAAAATTTAAATATAGAGGAGTGACTTTATGTCACTTCGTTTCTTTCAAATTCTTATATAATGATAAAACATAATGTGTTTTAAAATCATTAGTTGCTTTCACTATATCTTTTAAATTATACCAATAACACTCTAAATCTTCACCTTCATCAAGTTGTTTTTCATAAACTTTTTCCTCTTCTGATTTTAGCTTTATTATGTAAACATATAACTCTTCAGAAGTATATCCAGGTGATAAAATCAATGGTTTTTCTGGAGTATATAATAGTTCAAAACTATCAATTTCATATCCAGTCTCTTCTCTTATTTCTCTTTTTAATGTTTCTTTTGGATCTTCATTATTTTCAATTATTCCTGCTGGAATTTCTAATAATTTTCCATTTACTCCTGGACGATATTGTTCTACTAATAAAACTTTATCTTCTTTTGAGTTTAAAATTAAAGCTGCAATTGCATTTGGTTTTTCTAAAAATTCAAGTTGAATATCTCTTGTTGGATGTTTCTCAATTTTCACTTTTAAAAATTTCAAGTCATTTAATTTCATTTTTACTCTCCTATTATTCTTATAAACTCCTTTGGTGTAGGTGATACAAAACTCATTTTTTTATTTGTTACTGGATGTTGAATTCTTAGTGTATGTGCGTGTAATCCCAATCTTTTTAAAATGTTTGTTTGCGCACCATATTTTTTATCTCCAACTACAGGATGACCAATATCGCTCATATGAACTCTTATTTGATTTTTTCTTCCAGTTTCAAGAGCCGCTTTCAAATATGTATATTTACCTTTTGTTTTTTCAACCTTATAATTTGTTATAGCTAATTTTCCACCTGTTTTATCATCTTTCACAGAGTATGTTGTAAATGCTTTATTTTCTTTCAAATATGATTTTATCTGCCCTTTTTTCTCTTTTACAACTCCCTCAACTATAACTGCATACTCTCTTTCTAAAACTAAATCATTCCAATTTTCTTGAAGTTTATTTTTTACATCTTCTGATTTTGCAAAAATCATAACTCCTGACGTATCTTTATCTAATCTATGCACTATAAAAATTCTTTCTCTTTTATTTTTAGATTTTATATAATCCATCAGCAATTTATAAGCTGTATTTTCATTGCTTTTCTTTTCTGTTGCAATTGATAATAAACCACATTCCTTTTCTATCACTACAATATCTGAATCTTCAAATAAAATTTTTATTCCTTTTGGTGTTTTATCATTTCTATTTTTTTCCCAACTTACTGTAACTTCATCTCCTGGATTTAAAATTAAATTAAATTGTCTTTCTACTTTACCATTTACCATTATCTGCTCTTTTGATAAAAGTGTTTTTATATTGTTCTTACTTTGTTTTGTTAATTTCTCTATTAGAAATTTCATTAGCTCGTTTTTTTCTACTACTTTAAAATTCATAAATATACCTCTTTTTTATTTTTATTATAACATAGGTTTAATTTTATTGCGACAATTTGTCGTGTTTTAATTTTATTGCGACAATTTGTCGTGTTTTAATTTTATTGCGACA